>NZ_FITM01000061.1 GCF_900047545.1 Candidatus Synechococcus spongiarum | reverse complement strand
CCAGGTGATGTTCCGCCACGTTGGCGGCATAGACGACAGGCTTGCGGGTCAGCAGACCCAGGGGTTGAATCAACCGTTCCTCCTCCGGTGAGAGGGGGACCGTACAGGGGGCCGCACCGGAATCCAGCCTTTGGGCAAGGCGCTCCAGCACTTCATCCTCCCGTTGGGCGTCCGCGCTGGTGCGACGTTGCCGTTGCAGCCGTTGGCGTCGCTTGTCAATCTGGGCGGCATCCGCCAGGGCCAACTCCAGGTTGATCACCTCCACGTCGCGACCGGGATCCACGGAGCCGGACACATGGATCACGTCATCATCCTCAAAACAGCGCACCACGTGGACAATGGCATCCACCTGGCGAATGTTGGCCAGGAACTGATTGCCCAAACCCTCCCCCTGGCTGGCGCCCGCTACCAGGCCGGCAATATCCACCACCTCCAGGCGTGTAGGCACCAGGCTTTGGGAGCGGGACAGATCAGCCAGCGGCTGAAGCCGTGGATCCGGCACAGCCACCACCCCCACGTTGGGTTCAATGGTGCAGAAGGGAAAGTTGGCGGCCTGAGCCTGGATCTGGCGCACCAGAGCATTGAACAGGGTGGACTTGCCGACGTTGGGCAAACCGACGATTCCGGCGCGAAGCATGAACAGGGAAGATGCCTTCCCATCTTTCCAGGCCATGTCGCCCCGACAGCAGCGGCGGCAGACCACCACGGGCTCGCCACCGCTCGAGGCTGTTTAGAGTGTGCAGAATTATACGTTGTCCCGTCGCCATGCTTGTTGCCGCCTTCCTGATTCAGGTGGTGCTGAAAACCCTCAGCATCTTTTCCCTGTTGCTGCTGCTGCGGGTTCTGCTGAGCTGGTTCCCCAACTTGCCGTGGGAGAATCCCCTGCTGTCCACCTTGGCCTCCATCACGGACCCCTACCTCAACCTGTTCCGTGGCCTGATTCCCCCTATCGCAGGACTGGACCTTTCCCCAATTCTGGCGTTCCTGGCCCTGAGCCTGGCGAGCAGGCTACTGGGCACAATCACCGTTCCCCTGCTCGCCAACGCCAGCTATACGAGATACATCGTTGGATAGATGACAGCACCGCAAGAAGGACATGCCAACGGCCAGCAGGGCAGGGACTACGTCAATCGGCGCACAAAAATTGTGGCCACCATTGGCCCGGCAACAGACAGCGACCAGAGGATTCAACAGTTGATCCGGGCTGGCGCCACCACGTTTCGGCTGAATTTTTCCCACGGCAGTCATGCCCACCATGCCCGGCGGGTGGCCACCATCCGTCAGGTGGCCCACCGGATGAGCCAAAACATTGGCATCCTTGCGGATTTGCAAGGTCCCAAGATTCGCCTGGGGCGCTTCCAGGACGACCGCCCCATCCGCCTGGACAGGGGGGACCACTTTCAGCTCACCTCCAGGCCCGTGGCCTGTAGCAAGAGGATTGCCCAGGTCACCTACAACACCCTGGCGGAAGAAGTGACGGCGGGGGCCCGCATCCTGCTGGATGACGGCAGGGTGGAGATGCAGGTCGCCGCTGTGGACCTGGAGGCGCAAACCCTCCACTGTCAGGTGGTGGTGGGCGGCATGTTGTCCAACAACAAGGGGGTCAACTTCCCGGACGTGCAACTTTCCGTCAGTGCCGTGACGGAAAAGGACCGCATTGATCTGCGCTTTGCACTTCAACAGGGGGTGGATTGGGTTGCGTTGAGCTTTGTGCGCAATCCTGAAGACATGGTGAAGGTCAGGGAGTTGATCCGCGGCCATGGCTACAACACCCCTGTGGTGGCCAAGATCGAGAAGTTCGAGGCCATCAGCCGCATTGACGAGATCCTGCCCCTCTGTGACGGCGTGATGGTGGCCCGGGGGGATCTGGGGGTGGAAATTCCCCCGGAGGACGTGCCACTGCTGCAAAAAGAGTTGATCCGTAAGGCCAACTGCCTGGGAATCCCCATCATCACCGCCACCCAGATGCTGGACAGCATGGCCACCAATCCCCGTCCCACCCGGGCGGAGGTGAGTGACGTGGCCAACGCCATTCTGGACGGCACCGACGCAGTAATGCTCTCCAACGAAACTGCCGTGGGGCAATACCCGGTGGAGGCGGTGGAGACTATGGCCACCATTGCCAGGCGCATTGAGCAGAACTACCCCCAGCCCCGCTTCACGGGGGACTGCCAGCACACCATCCCCAACAGCATCAGCCAGGCGGTGAGCACCATCGCCTGCCAACTGGAGGCTGCCGCCATTGTGCCCTTGACCCAGAGTGGGGCCACAGCCCGGAACGTGAGCAAGTTCCGTCCCACCATGCCAATTCTGGCCGTCACCAGTCAGATGCAAGTGGCGCGGCAACTCCAGTTGGTGTGGGGAGTTTATCCGCTCCTGGTGGACACCCAATCCTCCGGTAGCCGCACCTTCACGCTGGCGTTGGGGATTGCCCGGGAACAGGGCCTTCTGCAGGAAGGAGATCTGGTGGTGCAGACCGCAGGCACCCTGGCGGGAGTCAGTGGATCCACGGACCTGCTTCGCGTCGGCATTGTGGCGACGGTGTTGGGGAAAGGGCTGGGGGTGGGCAACGCCTCCATCACTGCCCGGGCCCGGGTGGCCCGTTCTCCCCAGGAGGCCCGACATCTGGAGCCCGGCGAGGTGCTGGTGGTCAATCAAACCTCTGCGTCTTACATGGACGTCATTCGCCGTGCCGGGGGCATCCTCACGGAGTTGGGGGGCCTGCAAAGCCACGCTGCGGTCATTGGTCAGCGGCTGCGCATCCCCGTCATCGTGGGTGTCCCGGGCGCCACGCAATCCGTGCGCCAGGGGGAGGTGATCACCCTCGACATCTCCCATGGTCTGGTGAAAAGCGGCAGCAACGACCTGGAGACCCACTCCTAGGCCTACCCATCGACCCTGGGACCGCCCTACACTGCTCCCATGGCTCTTCCCTGGCAAGAAACCTGGTCCATGGCCTGGAGCGCTCTGCGGGCCAGCCGCCTCCGCAGCCTGCTGACCATTCTGAGCATGGTCATTGGCAACGCCTCGGTGATCACCCTGGTGGGCATCGGCCAGGGAACCCAAAGGCTGGCCAGCGAGAATTTGGACAGTCTCGGTACCAACGTGTTGTTTGTGGTGCCGGGAGATGGTCGCCGCTCAAGCACGGCCAGACCGCGCACGCTGGTGCTGGAGGACGCAGAGGCCATCGCCAGCCAGGCGCCCAGCGTGCGGCGCGTGGCGCCCCAGATTTCCTCCAATCAGGTTGTCCAGGTGGAAGGGCGCAGCACCAGCGTCCCCGTATACGGCGTCACGCCCGAGTTTCTGCTGGTGCGCCAGTTCGACATGGAGCGGGGTCGTTTCATCACCCAGGCGGATGTTGATGGCAGCCGATCAGTTGTTGCCCTGGGATCCACTTTGGCAAGCAAGCTTTCCCCCAATGCCGATCCCCTGGGCCAACGCATCCGCATCGGCAACAACAGCTTTGCGGTGATTGGCGTGATGGAGGAGAAGGGGTCGTTCTTGGGGGAAAACCGGGATGAAGTGGCCTACGTGCCCCTGGGCACCATGGTGAACCGCGTCACGGGTCGGGACCCCACCTACGGCGTCTCCCTGACCGTCATCAGCGTGGAAGCCAATGGTCCCGGCAGCGTGAATGCCGCTAACTTCCAAATCACCAATCTTCTGCAGCAGCGCCACAAAATGAACGACTTCACAGTGCGCACCCAGAAGGAGGCGACGGCCATCGTCAACACCATCACCGGTGGGCTCACCATTCTGCTGGGATCCGTCGGTGGCATTTCCCTGCTGGTGGGAGGCGTGGGCATCATGAACATCATGTTGGTGGCCGTGAGTGAGCGCACGGCGGAGGTGGGCTTACGCAAGGCCCTGGGGGCCCGCCGCCGGGACGTGCTGCTCCAGTTCCTGATTGAAGCCGCTGTGCTGGCGAGCATGGGGGGCGTCATCGGCAGCGGCCTGGGCCTGGGGGCCGTGGCCGTGGCGGCAGCCGTCACCCCCTTACCCGCCTTCGTCGGCCCCGGAACGGTCCTGTTGACCGTGGCTGTCTCGGGGGGCATCGGGGTTTTCTTTGGCGTGGTTCCGGCACGGCGCGCCGCCCGCCTGGATCCCATTGTCGCGTTGCGAGGTCTGTAGCATGAACATGAAAATGAGTGTTGCCAATCCACGGGAGGCACCGCAGTCACGGGACTCAACCGTTTACGTTGTGTAAATTCTTTGAGAAAACTATGAACAAGCGGTGGCGGATCATCGCCCTCTGGTTGATTCCCGTGGTCGTTGGCCTGGGGCTGATCTGGCAGACAGCCGGCAACAGAGCCCCTGTGGATACAGCGGTGAGCTCCCCTGCGGAGTCCCGCAACGTGGCCACCGGGCGTATGACCTACGGCCGCTTCCTGGACAGCCTGCAAGAGGACCGGGTGAATGCGGTGGACGTGTTTGACGGTGGCCGCACCGCCATCGTGGAAACTGCGGATCCCGATTTTGGTCATGTGCAGCGTCTCCGGGTAGAGCTGCCGGGCTTGGCGCCCAACCTGCTGGATCAACTGAAGGAGAAGCACGTCAGCTTCGACGTTCATCCGCCACGGCCCTCCTCGCCGGTGTGGGGGGTGCTGGGCAACCTGCTGCTGCCCCTGTTGCTCATTGGTTCCCTGATCTTCCTGGCCCGGCGCTCCAGCGGCCTCCCCGGTGGACCAGGACAGGCCATGCAGTTCAGCAAGTCCAAGGCCCGCTTCATGATGGAAGCGGAAACCGGTGTCACCTTTGACGACGTGGCTGGCGTGGAAGAGGCCAAGCAGGACCTCAAGGAAATCGTCACGTTCCTGAAGACACCTGAGCGCTTCACCGCGGTGGGGGCCCGTATCCCCAAAGGCGCCCTGCTGGTGGGTCCGCCGGGCACGGGCAAAACCCTGTTGGCCAAGGCCATTGCCGGGGAAGCTGGGGTGCCGTTTTTCTCCCTCTCGGGCTCCGAGTTTGTGGAGATGTTTGTGGGAGTGGGCGCCAGCCGGGTGCGGGACCTCTTCAAGAAGGCCAAGGACAACTCCCCCTGCCTGATCTTCATTGACGAGATTGACGCTGTGGGCCGGCAACGGGGCGCCGGCATGGGGGGCGGCAACGACGAACGGGAGCAAACCCTCAACCAGATCCTCACGGAGATGGACGGTTTCGAGGGCAATTCCGGCATCATTGTCCTGGCGGCCACCAACCGTCCCGACGTGCTGGATTCGGCCCTGTTGCGTCCCGGTCGTTTTGACCGCCAGGTGATGGTGGATGCCCCGGACATCAAGGGGCGTTTGGCGATTCTGCAGGTTCATGCCCGGGACAAAAAACTGGCGGAGGACCTCTCCCTCGAATCCGTCGCTCGGCGGACGCCGGGCTTCACCGGAGCGGATCTGGCCAATTTGCTCAACGAAGCCGCCATCCTCACCGCCCGGCGCCGCAAGTCGGTCATCAGCCTGACGGAGGTGGATGATGCCGTGGATCGGGTCATTGCCGGCATGGAACGGCAGCCCCTCACCGACGGTCGCAGCAAACGGCTGATCGCCTACCACGAAGTGGGCCATGCCCTGGTGGGTAGCCTGCTCCAGGCCCATGACCCCGTGCAGAAAGTCACCCTCATTCCCCGGGGGCAGGCCCAGGGGCTCACCTGGTTTTCCCCTGACGAGGAGCAGGAGCTGGTGTCCCGCGCCCAACTCAAGGCCCGCATCATGGGTGCTCTGGGTGGACGAGCCGCGGAGCAGATTGTCTTTGGCCAGGCCGAGATCACCACCGGGGCAGGGGGCGATTTTCAACAGGTGTCCGCCATTGCCCGGCAAATGGTCACCCAGTTCGGCATGAGCGAGATCGGTCCCATCTCCTTGAGCAGTCAGGATCGGGAGGTGTTCCTGGGTCGGGACCTGATGATCCGCAGTGAAATGTCCAACGCCAGTGCCCGCAGCGTGGATGAGCAGGTGTTCAAGCTGGTTCACCAATTGTATGACGACACTGTCGCACTGCTCGCTGAGCA
This sequence comes from Candidatus Synechococcus spongiarum, assembly GCF_900047545.1. Lineage (GTDB taxonomy): Bacteria > Cyanobacteriota > Cyanobacteriia > PCC-6307 > Cyanobiaceae > Synechococcus_B > Synechococcus_B spongiarum_C. The sequence continues at coordinate 2,758 of NZ_FITM01000061.1, read as the reverse complement.
CCGCGAGTGCATGGACAGGGTGGTGGAGGTGCTGATTGAGCGGGAAAGCCTCAGTGGCGAAGAGTTCACCAGCCTGGTGGCCGAGTATGCTGTCTTGCCGAAGAAAGAGCGCTTTACTCCCCTATTGGTCGGTTGAGGACTTGGTCGGTTGAGGGGCGCTTTGCGTCACGCTGGAGACCATTGATGTGTTTTGAGCATTGAATATGGCGGATCATTCCTATCGACCAGGGCCGCCCCCCGATGGCCAAGGGCGCCCTGGTCCCACCAACCCGTTGGAAGCCTTCAGTTCCTACCAAGGTCTGGACTGGACCCCCAAGCGTCTGGTCTTTCACCAGAATCTGGAGGCCTTTGCCGACAAGGTGCTGCTCCTGGTGGCTCTCCAGGGGAGCGGCAAGATCAACCAGGAGCAGGCCTTCGGCTGCATCCACGACCTCTGGAAAGAACTCAAGCGCAGCAAACGGGACCTGTTGGGCTGACTGAACCCGCTTATTGGGCTTATTGGGCTAAACCCTTGGGGGTGCGGCTCAGGACCTGGTCAATGAGTCCGTACTTGACGGCCTCTTCAGGGGACATGAAGGAATCGCGGTCCGTGTCCTGTTCAATCCGATCCAAAGGCTGCCTGGTGGCCTCTGCCAGCAGGTGGTTGAGCCGATCCTTGAGGTAAAGCGTTTCGTTCGCCTGTATCTCGATATCACTGGCGGAGCCCTGGACCCCTCCAAGGACCTGGTGGATCATGATCCGTGCGTTGGGCAAGGCCAGGCGCTTGCCAGGGGTGCCGGCCGCCAGGAGAAAGGATCCCATGGAGGCCGCCAGCCCCATGCAGACCGTCTGCACGTCCGGCTTCACATGCCCCATGGTGTCGTAAATGGCGAGGCCGTCGTAGACGGAGCCACCAGGGGAATTGATGTAAAGGCAAATGTCCTTCTCGGAGTCCTCCGCCTCCAGCACAAGGAGCTGCTTCACCACGTCGTTGGCAGATTCAGGCGTCACCTGCCCCCCCAAAAAGACAATACGGTCCCGCAAGAGCCTTGAATCAAGATCAAATGCCCGCTCCCCGCGACCGTAGTCTTCAATCACAATGGGGGGCATGGCGCACAAGCTCTAAAGTCGTGGCCACTCTAACAAGGTTCAACTGTGGCAGCGAGAGCCAGCCCTAAACAGCCCGCGGCGGCGCTAGGGTCGATGTCTAACAAGCTGAACCAGGGTGAGCGAGCGCCCCACCATCTCGGACACCAAGCGATCCTTCCACGCCTGCTGTGACAGGGTGATCGCCCCCGCCTACCGCCAAGTGGTTGATGAACTCCTGGTGGAGCTCAACCTTCTGCTGTTCCAGAAGCGCTTCCACCAGGATGCTGTCTTTGCCACGGGTCTGTGCCAGACCTTCGACAGCTTCATGCAGGGGTATCGTCCCGAGACCCAGAAGGAGGAGATCTTCCAGGCCGTTTGCTCGGCGTTGGCACTAGATGCAGCGACCATTCGCGCTGAAGTGGCCCAGGCCCATGCGTCCGTGGCAGGCCAACTGCGGGAGGGGGTGCGTCAGTGGTCCGGCAGCAATCCCCAGACCCCGGTGGTGGTGCGCCAGTTTCTGGAGCGGGTTCAGCAACCCGGCTTTCATTACAACCGCCTGCAAGCCGTTGGTCTCATGACCCTGGTGGAGGTGGCCGTGGGCATTGATCCCGAGGACGCCGCCACCGCGGCCAAGGCGGCCAAGCAGTTGGCGGCGGACGTGGGCCTGGCCCACGAGCGCTTTGGCAAGGACGTGGACCTTTACCGCGCCAACCTGGAGAAGATGGCCCAGGGGTTGGAGGCCATGGAAGAGGCAGTTGCCGCAGAGCAGCGGCGGCGCCAACGTCAGCGGCAAGAGAAGGAGCAAGGGTCCGGCGCAACAAGCACTGCCTCACCCAGCCAGTCGCCTGACGATGCTGACAACGGCCCCATGCAGGCAACGCCCTCCCGTTCCTCCGGTTAAATTCCCCCGGTTGAAGTCGGGGTTTCCACCTGCGGTCCTCCGGGTCTTCAGCCTTCAGTCTGGCCGGAGGATGGGACGGACTCCAGCATCAGCTTGCTGGCGCCCCCGTCTCGCTGGGAGGCACGGGGTACTGGCCGTCAAAGCAGGCAGTGCAAAACGGAGAATCCTGCTGCCCGGTGGCCCGCAACATGCCCTCCCGGCTCAGATAGGCCAGGGAATCCACCCCCAGATGCTGACGGATTTCCTCCAGGGGGAGACGGGCGGCCACCAACTGGTCCTGGGTGTCGGTGTCAATGCCGTAGTAACAGGGGTGTGTGACAGGCGGAGAACTGATGCGCATGTGGACCTGGAGGGCTCCGGCCTCCCGCAGCGCCTTCACAATTTTCCGGCTGGTGCTCCCTCGCACAATGGAGTCATCCACCACCACGATGCGCTGATTGGCCAGCACGTCCGCCAGGGGATTGAGCTTGAGGCGGATGCCCGCATCCCGCATCCCCTGGCTGGGTTGGATAAAGGTGCGGCCCACGTAGCGGTTTTTCACCAGACCTTCGGCATAGGGCATACCGCTGCCGTCGGCAAAGCCAATGGCCGCAGGAATCCCGGAATCCGGCACGCCGATCACCAGATCCGCCGCCGCTGGCGACTCCTCCGCCAGCACCTTCCCCAATCGTCGCCGGTAGCTGTAGAGGGACTCCTCAAAGAAGTTGCTGTCCGGTCGTGCGAAGTAGATCATCTCGAAGACACAGAGCCGTGGCGTGGCCTCACACCAGCGGCGGCGGTCCGGTTCCG
>NZ_FITM01000060.1 GCF_900047545.1 Candidatus Synechococcus spongiarum | reverse complement strand
CGACCAGCCATCCTTGTCCCTTGCATTGGGTTCTGCCCCTTGGGAGAGGCAGCGGGTAACATCCAACACGTTGCTTGGGAAGAACTCCCCGGTATTCCAGTCCCCACAATCCGGGCGGGCAACAGTGGCGCCTGCCGCCAGCAGCAGGGAACCGGAAGCCAGCAGGGCCAGGAGGCCGCCGGCCTGGTGACAGCCTTGCTGCTGTGGGGCATGGCTCCTGTGGCGGGTAGTCAGCGGCTTTCCAGCAGGCGGTCCACCTTCGCTTCCAACCTGCCCAGATCTTCCCACTGGCGAGTCTCGCTAGCCCGCAGGTCTTCCCGTAGAACGTCGATCTGCGTATTTAGTGCGTCAAACCCCCAGTTTTGCTGGTTCAGGAACAGGGTTGCTACTCCCAGAGTCACAAGGGGCATTAACCATTGCTACCACCACGGGGCGGCCACCGGGACCGGGCCAGTGGTGGGGGCAGCGGCTGGCGTTGTATCCCCGCCCGTAGCCGGGGTGATTCTCTGGGCTGGCATGACGTTTTGCAAGCGCCAGGCCTGGCGGATGAAAACACACTACGTGCTGACCTCAAATGACGTCATTGACGTCACGGATTACAAGTAAATGACGTTAGTAGGCTAACGGATAGAAGGCAATGAAAAGGGGAAGGGGGGAAGCTTGAGAGAGGCAGCGGGCAACATCCGCCGCCGTTGCTTGCTGGAAAAACTCCGTGGTATTCCAGTCCGCACAATCCAGCCGGTCAACAGGGGTGCACGATGCCAGCAGCAGGGAACCGGAAGCCAGCAGGGCCAGGAGGTCGCCCGCTTGGTGACGGTCCCGCTGCTGCCGTGGGGCATGGCTTCCTTCTTGCAGGTGTAGAGCATGGGCAGAGTACCCGCCTCACCTAGTGAAGACGTGGTGGCCTGTGGCGAGTGGTTACTGGGGATGAGGAGTCAAGCGGCTTCCCAGTAGGCGATTCAGCCTGGACTGCCCGGCTTGCATGTCTTTCAAGTCTTTCTGTAGCCCCTTCACGTCTTCCCGCAAGTCGTTAATCTGCTGATTCTGCTGGTTGATCAGCAGCCCCACCCCCACCAGGATCACGGTTGGTTGAGTCAGCAGTGCCAGCCATTCACTCAATCCAGGGGGAACAGCAGGCATGGAAAGCAAATCCGCTTAGGGGGGCAATTCTGCAGTGTTTGCGGCAGGTTACAGACTTTGGGAGCTGAAATCACAGTGTTTACACTGCCTCTGCCCACGGTGCAACAGGGATTTCAGAGGTCCTTTGCAGCCTCGGCCTCCTCCAGCCGTAACCGTAGCCGCTGGGCCCAACCCTCCATCCAGCGCAGATCCACGGTATTGAAGCAACGGGCACTGGCGCCAGCCACCACCACCAGCCCTTGGGGACCCAAGGGTTCCAGCACCACGGCAGGGGTGCCCTCGGGCAGGTAGGTGAATTCCCGGCGGGCGGGGAAAAGCTTCAGATTCACCAGATAGAGGCGCTGTTGGCCGCTGAGCACCCGCTGCACCAGGGGGCCGTCCTGATAGGACTTTCCCGTGAGCAGGCCACGGCTCAACAACAGACGCTGGTTCCAGACGCAGTGGACGGCCACCGCGGCCGTGTTCAACAGCAGCATCTGCGATCCCCACCCCAGCTCCTCCCGTACTCCATCAGGCAACCCCTCCGCTAGGTGCAATCCCTGCTCTCCACTGAGGGCCAACGGTTGTTGCGCCGTGGGATCCACCCGGGTCCAGTTGAGCCCCACCAGCATCAGCCCCACCGCCATCAGCGAGCCCACCACGTCGGCACGCCCCAGGCTCACATGGGCCGGGCTTCCCCCTGCCGTCAGGTGGTTCAACGCCAGGGCCAGGGCGCCGATGCTGCCGGTGAACAGGCTGAGGCGTGCGCCTGTGGTCATCAGCAATGGAGAGAGAGCCCCCTCCCTTCAAGGAGGGGAAAGGCCAAGGATCAGCATAACCCGAGTTCTGGATAAGGGGGCGTCGCCGTTTCCCCACCTGAACACGGCTACCGGTCCCTGTCAATCCTTTCCACTGCGTGGTGGTTCAGGGCAATGCGAGTTTTCCCTTCAAGGAAAGTCCACTCTGGGCGAGTTGCCTTCTTTGAGGGAGGTGCTTTGGAATCTTCACGCCCGAACTGGCAATCCACACGTAGCGGATGTCCTTGTCCGCACGTTCAGACAGTTGCCGGAGTTGCTCGGCGTTCTCGTTCAA
>NZ_FITM01000059.1 GCF_900047545.1 Candidatus Synechococcus spongiarum | reverse complement strand
GCAGGTCCTGACCCAACAGCTCCGGTGGCTCGTTAGGGTGACTCCACCTCAATGCACCCAAGACAGTGAGCAAGCGCTGGCGTAATGCAGGTCTTTATGCCCTGCTGGCTGTGATCCTCATTACCATCGTCACGGCCTTTATTCCCCAGCGGGGGCAATCCAACGCGCCCCAACCGTTGCGCTACAGCGAGTTTATCGACCAAGTGGAAGCCAACCAGGTGGCCAAGGTGGCCATTGCTTCCGATCAACGCAGTGCTCAGGTGGTGCATACGGACAACCGACGCTCCCTGGTCAACCTGGCCCCTGATCAAAACTTGTTGCCCCTGCTGAGCCAGCACCAAGTGGACATTGCCGTACTGCCGGACTCCGGGCCGCCAGCCTGGCAGGCTGCACTCCTCAGTCTGGCGTTCCCCCTGCTGCTGCTGGGGGGTCTGTTTTTCCTGCTCCGTCGGATGCAGTCCGGCGGCGGGAACCCCGCCATGAGCTTCGGCAAGAGTCGGGCCCGGGTCCAGATGGAGCCCAAAACCCAGGTCACCTTTGATGATGTTGCCGGGATTGAAGGGGCCAAGCTGGAGCTCACCGAAGTGGTGGACTTCCTCAAAAACTCGGATCGTTTCACGGCGGTGGGGGCCAAAATCCCCAAGGGGGTGTTGCTGGTGGGTCCCCCTGGAACCGGGAAAACCCTTCTGGCCAAGGCCGTTGCCGGTGAAGCGGGGGTTCCCTTCTTCTCCATCTCCGGCTCGGAGTTTGTGGAGATGTTTGTGGGTGTGGGGGCCAGCCGGGTGCGTGACCTGTTTGAGCAGGCCAAGAAGAATGCCCCCTGCATCGTCTTCATCGACGAAATTGATGCCGTCGGTCGCCAGCGTGGCGCCGGCCTTGGGGGCGGCAATGACGAACGGGAGCAAACCCTCAACCAACTGCTCACCGAGATGGATGGCTTTGAGGGCAACACCGGCATCATCATTGTGGCAGCCACCAACCGGCCGGACGTCCTGGATGCGGCCCTGATGCGTCCAGGCCGCTTTGATCGTCAGGTGGTGGTGGACCGGCCGGACTACAAGGGGCGCCTGCAAATCCTCAACGTCCATGCCCGGGGCAAAACTCTTTGCAAAGGGGTGGATCTGAGCAAAATTGCCCGGCGCACCCCCGGCTACACCGGTGCCGATCTGGCCAACCTGCTGAATGAGGCCGCCATCCTGGCTGCTCGCCGTCACCTGACGGAGGTATCCATGGACGAGATGAACGACGCCATTGAACGACTCATGGCTGGTCCGGAAAAGAAAGATCGGGTGATGAGCGAGCGGCGCAAACGCCTTGTGGCCTATCACGAGGGCGGCCATGCCTTGGTGGGGGCTCTCATGCCGGACTACGACCCCGTGCAAAAGATCAGCATCATTCCCCGGGGTCGAGCCGGTGGCCTCACCTTCTTTACCCCCAGCGAGGAGCGGCTGGACTCCGGCCTGTACTCCCGCGCCTATCTGGAGAACCAGATGGCTGTTGCCCTGGGGGGGCGGGTGGCCGAAGAAATTGTCTACGGGGACGAGGAGGTCACCACCGGCGCGTCCAACGACCTGCAGCAGGTCACCCGTGTGGCGCGCCAGATGGTGACCCGTTTTGGCATGAGCGACCGGTTGGGACCCGTGGCGCTGGGCCGCCAGGACAGCGGCATGTTTCTGGGCCGTGACATGGCCAGCGAGCGGGATTTTTCCGACGACACGGCTGCCCTCATTGACGAGGAGGTGGCCGAGTTGGTGGACGGGGCCTACCGCCGCGCCAAGGAGGTGCTCATTAAAAACAGGCTCACCCTGGATGAGCTGGCCCAAATGCTGGTGGAGCAGGAAACTGTTGATGCGGACGAACTGCAGAACCTTCTGGTGACCAGGGATGTGCGGGCAGCCGCTTACCTTTAGTGGACCCGGCGGCTTTGACGGCCACTTTGACGACAAGCCTGGCCCGCCAGCCCCTGCTGGCTGTGCTGCGACCCCGTGATCCCCAGCGTGCTCTGGCAGAAGTGGCGTTACTGCAATCCGTGGGTTGGCGCCATATAGAACTGGCCTGGACAGCCCCATGGCTGCCCGGGCTGGTACCTGAGCTGCGGGAACGGTGCCCCCAGGTGCAGCTTGGTGCCGCCAGTGTGACCACGGCCCGACAACTGGGCCAGGTTGCCGCCGCCGGTTTGCCCTACGCTTTCATGCCCATCTGGCAACCGGAGTTGCTGCTGTATGCCAGGGAGCTGGGCATCACGTTGGTGCCAAGTGTCTTCACGCCAACGGAAGTGTACCAGGCCCGTTGCAACGGCTGCACCATGGTGAAGCTGTTCCCCGCCACCACCCTGGGGGTTCACTACTGGTCCCGGTTGCGGGCTCCCATCGGCCCACTCCCCACCTGCATTGCTGCCGGGGGGCTCGGTCCGGAGACGGCGCTCCAGTGGTTACACATGGGCGCTGTGGATGCCGTCGCCCTGGGGCAACAGTTGTTTGGCCACTTCTCCCTGGGGGATCCGGCCCTAAGGCAACGGCTGAGGGACCTGGTGACGGTCGCCAACGGGCTGCAGGCTGAACCGGCGGTGCCTTGTCCCCCACTGAACCTGGAGTAAGTTGCCAGACAGAAGTGAGACTGTTCCATGCAACGGATGACCAGGCGCTTCCTCTTGCGTGCGATCGGCACGGCAGCCGGTTCGGCAGCCGCCTATCGGACCATGGAAGCGCTGGGCATGGTGGCCGCCTCAGCTAAGACGCCCGAGTTAAATCTTCCGGTGGGATCCGGCGGGGGGAAACGGGTGGTGGTTCTGGGCGCCGGCATTACCGGACTGGTGGCTGCTTGGGAACTCGCCCAGGCTGGCTGGGATTGCGTGGTGCTGGAGGCAGCAGGCCGGGTCGGTGGGCGCAATCTCACCGCACGCGGTGGCGACATCCTCCACGAAGGACCCTTGCGCCAGGAGGTTTGCTTTGATCACGGGAATCACCTCTACGCCAATCTCGGACCAGCCCGGATCCCCCATCATCACCGGGCACTCCTCGGCTACTGCAAAGCCTTCGGCATTAAACTGGAGGTGTTCACCAATGATAACCGTGCGGCAGTATTCCATGACAGCCAGGGTTTTGCCGGCAAACCGGTCACGGCGCGGCGGGTGATGACCGATGTCCGTGGTTATATCTCGGAACTGCTGGCCAAGGCTGTGGATCGTGGCGCACTGGATCGGGAACTCACAGCCGAAGACAAGGAGCGGATCCTGGTCATGCTCCAGGAGTTTGGTGACCTGAAGGCGGAGAATCTTGCCTATGAAGGCTCCAGCCGGGCAGGCTATCGGGGGCGTGACAATGCTGGCTTTACCGGCGGCGGCGACCCGGAAGCGCCCCTTGACTTCCGTGAACTGCTCACCTCGGATTTCTGGGAGTACAAGCTGCATTTCAGCCAATTCCTCAACCAGAACCCCACCCTGTTCCAGCCGATTGGGGGGATGGATGCAATCCCCAGGGCATTTGAGCAGCGCATCGGGCATTTGGTGCGCCTTGATTGCCATGTTCAGCAACTGCGGCGCACCAACACGGGTGTGCGCATTGTCTTTCGTAATGCCCAGGGGATCATGGAAGCTGTTGAGGGTGATTTTGCGATCTGCACCATTCCCGCACCCGTCTTGAAGGACATTCCCAACGACTTCTCCTCCACAACCCGACAGGCCATCCAGTCCCTTGAATTTGTGGAATCCGTGAAGATCGCCTTTCAGGCCCGGCGGCGGTTCTGGGAAGAGGATCAGGCAATCTATGGCGGCATTTCCTGGACGGATCAGGACATCACGCAGATTTGGTATCCTGCAAACGGTTATCATCAGGAGAAGGGTATTGTCCTTGGGGCTTATATCTGGGACCGTGAGCCCGGTCTCCGCTATTCCGCAATGACAGGAACGGAACGCCTGAAGCAGGCCCTGGCAGAGGGGGAAAGGCTTCATCCCGGATATACGGCAGAAATGGAGTGTGGAGTCAGCCGCGCCTGGCTTAACGTGCCCCTTCAGAAGGGGGCGTGGGCCAGAGAAACAGAGCCCGTTGAGGAGGCCACCGCTGTGCTCCGGGAGCCTGACGGTCCGTTTTATTTTGCCGGCAGCCAGATCACGGCACTGCCTGGCTGGCAGGAGGGCGCCGTTCTCTCAGCCCACAGGGCTTTGCATGGGATTCACGACCATAGTGTTGTGCATTGAGGTCATCAAGCCGGGATGGGTCCACGACTTATGCTGGCCCACAGCCCGCAAACTTGTGTGTCCAGTGCCCCTGTCACCATTGGTATCCTTGCAGTCACGGTGGGCATCCACCTGCTCAGTTGGCTTTGGCCCCCACTCCGGAGTGAACTTTTTGAGCGCTTCGCCCTGGCCAACTGGCTGGTTGCAGAGGGAGAGTGGTGGCGTATGTTGACGGTCACCCTCCTGCACGCCCCGGGCTTCATGCATGTGGCGTTCAACATGTTCGCCCTGTACAACCTGGGTCCCCAGGTGGAGCAGAGGTTGGGTCCATTGCGTTTTGGCTTGCTGTGGGCCGCTTGTGCCGTAGCGGGGAGCGCCTTTTCTTTTCTTTTGGGCGATCCCAACGCGGTTGCCGTGGGCGCCTCCGGCGCCGTGTTTGGACTGCTGGGCGTATGGTTTGCTGCCGCTGTCCGCCAGAGGCACACCCCTTGGGGGAAACATCTGATGAAGCAACTGGGCTTTTGGCTGCTGGTTAATGCTGCGCTGCCGCTGATTGTGCCCAACCTGGCCTGGGAGGCCCATCTGGGGGGCTTCCTGGCTGGCTATGGACTGGGTTGTCTGTGGCAGACATCCGAGAAGGACGCTGCAGCACCAGACCCATCCGGTCGGTGAGCGCCAGGGACCCGGCACAGGCAGGGGGTTCATCGTGGTAGCGGCAGGCTGCCGTCTAGTTGGCCAGTCGCAACATTAGACTCGGCACAGCTGAGCCAAAGATATGCCATCCATGATGGAAAGGCGTCTGCAAGAGCTATGGAGTCAACTGCAAGGCAAAAAACCCCACTTTCTCACGGAGATCCGGCTGCAAGGGATAGGAGGCATCAACAACTTGAAGGCAACGTTTGACTACCCGGTGAGCGTCATTGCCGGCGGCAACGCCAGTGGAAAATCAACCGTGCTGTTTGCAGCAGCCTGCGCCTATCGGGTTCCCAGAGCTGGGGTCAAGGACTTTGTACCGTCCACCTGTTTCCTGACTACCGCCCCAAGAGCGGGGGCACGAGGATCACAGGGATGAAGTCGCCCTCAACTTCGAGTATGCAACGCCGGAAGGTCATTACTCCATGCGGTGGTGGCGGCGCAAGGGCTGGAATCGAAGCTTCGGCGGCCGCAAAAACGCCAGCCAGCTAGAGTGGTCAGTCTATCTGTGAACCCTCAGCAATCTCAGTAACCCGTCCGAAGTGCGCGGTGTTCTCAGCACAAGTTCCCAAGGAAACAGCCCTGACGGCTTTCCCATGTGGAGCTTTGCCCATCAGATGCTGCCATTTCGATATTCTGAAGTGGTGAAGCTGTTGTCCAGCGGGACCAAGGCTCTACTCTTTGCTGCCCAGGACGGCGGCGACGCCTAATTCGGAGTTGCACATGTCCGCCGATGAACGGGCCGTTCTGCGCCTGTCCCAGGACATTGCCCAACTTAAGGGGGCACTCATCCCCATCGATGAATTGGAGGCGGAGCTGCATCCCTGGGTGCAACAGCTTCTCATGGCGCAATTGCAGCAACTGGCGCTGCGCAACGACCTGCAAGTGATTGTCACGGCCCATAGCCCCGTGGTGCTGGACTCGGTGCCGAGAAACGGCCGCATCTTCCTCGAGCCACAACACGGGTGAGGTGATGGTGCGGCCTGCCTAGGCGACACTATCCAGAATGCCCTTTATATGGGCGCTCAGGAGATGCCCTCAACCTGCTCTGCGAAGACAAGGCCGCGGAAGGCGTGTTGCAAGGGGTGTTGGATTGTTCTGCTGCCCGAGCTGGAGATGGGGATAGAGTCGGTTCATATCGGCCGTGACACAGGGGCGGAGGAGTTTCCATCCCACGCCGTCGCATTTCGGAAGTTTGGCCAGATCAAAAGTTTTGTTTTCGTTCTCGACGGCGACAAGCGGGGTAGCGACTCTGTATTTTTTCTTCCCGGTACGCTGCCGGAAGCCTGGGTGTGGCAGGCGTTTCGGCAATTCTCCGCTGATGAAGAGCCAAAGCACTGGGCCTCGGCGAAGACGAACTCACGGCAAAGTTAAGTCAATTGGACGCCCTCTACGATTCGGCATCAGATTCGTCCGCCCAGACTACCAAAACCAAGTTGCGCCAACTGGCTGACTCCCTGGGCCGGTGAGCCGGAACTCGCCCGTGTGGTGGGGCAGTTGGTGGCAGGGAAGCAGAGCGATATTCAACCACTGGTGGAGAACCTGAAGAGTGCGCTACTGCGGTGGCGCGATATTGACGCAGTGTCACGCTGACGACCCCTTCACTATCATTGCGCCTGACCTACTGCCAAACCATGACCATCACCATCGTCCCCACAGAGCTTGCTGCCCCCACACTGAAGCCAGGCACAAATTGCCGCGACGCGTTTCAGGCGGCCTATGAGAACCGCTACACTTGGGACCAGGGCTTCCCGGGCTATCGGGGGCGTTGCGAGGTCACCAGTGCAGGGAAGACGGCAAGCGGCACCTTTCAAGTGGGGACGGACCTCAAGGCCCATGTTGAGGGCTTAGCGGATCAGGCCTTGGCCAAGGCCGTACACAACCAACTCTGGGAGGTGGCCATTCACCGGGTTCGTCGCCCCTTTGGGCAGGTGCATGGGGACAACGGCTTTGTTGCTGGCGATACCAATGCCGTTGGCATGGAGGTGATTGTCACCGGCAAGGCCGCAGGCGACCGCTATCGCATCCGGGGCAACGTGGTCACCATGGTCCATCGCCATATCCACGGCCAGGTGGTGACCATCCACACGGAGGCCGTCACCGAGACGGGAGCGGGATATCTGAGCCGCCACTATCGGAGCCGCTACAGCGATCCCAGCACTGGTGAGCACCTGGGACCGGAACAGCATTTCAGCGATGTCTTTGCGCCGCTAGCCACTGGTCACTGGACCTTACGCGAGCGGTTGATCCGCTGTGATGGTGACGAGCAAGTCTTTCGGTTTCTGGAACTGGAGCCTTTAGGGACCGGCCACTAAGGGAGTCAGCGATGTGGACCGGGAGGCTGGATACTCCCTGGCCAACACGACTCGGTGAGGGGAAATTACTGGGACTCGGGCAGAGGTTCAATGGTGCGCAACCGCTCACTGAGCTGCTTGGCCATGGTTTGGCGGCTAATGCTCAGAAGCTTGAGTGTGTCTTCATACATCTTGATTTGCGCATTGGCCGTCTGCATTCCAATGACAAGCTGCTTGATGTCGTCCGGCAGGCTATTGATGTCGTAGCGCTTGCCTTCAAAACTCAGAGTGGGTGCATCGCTCAGTGACGGGGTGGGCTGGTTTTCGTTTGCCATCCTTGCGGATTAAAGTTGCGTTGCCACTTTATCACCTTCGTCTCCCTGTCCCGGCGCCGCTGGCGTGGCGTGAATCAACTGCTGGCGGCACAGATCTTCGTATCGACCGGCTCGGGACAGAAGTTGCTGATGGCTGCCTTGTTCAACGATGACACCGTGCTCCAACACCAGAATCTGATCCGCCCCCTGCACAGTGACCAGGCGATGGGCAATCACCAGCACCGTGCGTCCCGCCATGGCCCGCCGGAGGCCCTGTTGCACGGCGGCTTCCGTTTCCGCATCCAGGGCGCTGGTGGCCTCGTCCAGCAGCAGCACTGCCGGATCACCCACCACGGCCCGGGCAATGGCCAGTCGCTGTCGCTGACCACCTGACAGATTGGTGGCGCGCTCCTCAACCCTGGCGTCGTAGCCCCCCATGGCCAGAATGAACGCCTCCGCATTGGCCAGTTGCGCGGCGCGGCGGATGGCAGCCAAGTCATAGCCGCGGCCAAAGTCAATGGTTTCAGCAACGGTTCCGGAAAAGAGCAGTGCATCCTGGGGCACCAGGGCCATCTGACGACGCAACTCCGCCGCCCGCACATGGCACAGGTTCTTGCCGTCCAGCAGAATGCGCCCCTGCTGGGGGAGGTTGAAGCGGAGCAACAGGGAAAACAGGGTGGACTTGCCGGCCCCCGAGGCGCCCACCAGCGCCACCAGTTGGCCAGGCCTCACATGGAGAGTGAGGTCCCGAAAGAGAGGTTGGGTGCGCGTATGGCTGAAGTGGACGTTTTCAAGGCGCAATTCACCCCGCACCTTGCCGAGGGTGAGGGGCTGGGGGGGATCCGGTGGCTCCAGGGGCTCCTGCTCCAAAGCCCGCAGGCGCCGCAGCGAGGCCTGACCCTGCTGAAACTCGTTGAAATTGGTGGTGAGGTGACTGATGGGATCAATGAGCATGCCCAGGGCGACTAGATAGCTGATGAACTGCTCCGTGGTGAGGCTGCCGGTATGGATGCGCCAGGCCCCCAGCAACAGGATTGCCAAAATCCCCGTGGCTTCAAGAAAGCCCACAATCGGGTGCTGCAACGCCACCAGTTCCAAGGTGTGGGAGCGGGCCCGGCAGTGGCCGTCAATCTGGTGAGTAAAGCGCTGCTGGAGCCAGGTCTCCGAAGCAAAGGCTCGCACTAGGTGCAGGCCGCTAATGGCTTCCGCCAGCAGCGCCGCCAACTTGCTCACTTGAACTTGGCTGTGCTCCGAAGCCCGCAACACCTGTCGGCCAAACCAGCCCACCAACCCAATCATGACGGGGGCCAGCATCAGGGTGGCCGCGGTGAGCGGCCCATCCAGCCAGGACATGTAACCCAGCACTGTCACCAGCTGTAGGGCACTGGGTGTGCTGTCGTGGATGGTTTTGTAGATCACCTCCCCGACGCGGTCGGCATCTTCCGTGAGGCGGTAGGCCAGATCACCGCTGGACAGCTTTTCCAACGCGGGGAAGGCCAGCCGCTGCAGGCGGGCAAAGACGTCCTGACGCAGGGCTTGGCTCACCTGCAGGGATGGACCGGCCAGCAGGGCATCCTGGCCATATTGGGCCAGTTTCTGGGCCAGGAAAATGGCCAGGACGACGACGACAGTGGCCAGTGCCTCCTGAAATCGCCGCCCACCGATGGCTGAACTCAAGGGGCCAGCCATCTGGGCAATGAGGGGGAGCGTGCCCACATAGATAACGGTGCAGCAGGCACCCACCAGCACCGGAATCCGATGCTGAGCCAGCAGGGGGAACAGGCGCCGAAACCTTGCCTCGGAAGGGATGAGCATGAAAACCCGCTTGGGGTGTGTCAGCCATTACACTCCCCCATGTCCCCCGATCCCCCTGAATCCTGTGGCGCGCACGGAATCCATCATGCTTCCCCTGGGAACACCCATGCCGCCCTGGCAGTTGCCACGGGTGGAGGACGGCCAGGTGTTCTCCAGTAGCCAGCTTCCCCCCCAGCCTGTGCTGGTGATGTTTCTGGCGGTCCACTGCCCTTTTGTCAAACATGTGGAGCCGGAGCTGGCCCGCCTGGATCAAGACTACAGAGGGCGGGTAAGCCTTGTGGGCATTGGCAGCAACAGCTTGCAGACTCACCCGGAGGACGGTCCCCAATACATGGTGACCCAGAAGCAGCGCCTGGGCATGGAGCTGCATTACCTCCATGACGCGGACCAGGCGGTGGCGCAAGCCTTCCATGCGGCCTGCACACCGGATTTCTTCCTCTTTGATGCCAACCACACCCTGGTCTATCGGGGCCAGTTGGACGGATCTCGCCCCAGCAACGGTGTTTCCTGTGACGGGGCCGACCTGCGGGCCGCCCTGGATGCGGTCCTGACAGGTGAGCCAGTTGCGGCTCTGCAGCGGCCCTCCGTGGGCTGCAACATCAAGTGGCATCCCGGGGCTGAGCCCGCCTGGTTTGGTTGAAGCGCAGTGGACCGCCCGATGGCCGTGCTGCCCTTTGATCTGCACAGACAGTTGGAGACCATGGGTCCAGCCCTGGATCAGGCCGTACTGGAGGTGCTCCACTCCGGGCAATACATCGGCGGCAAGGTGGTGGGCCAATTCGAGGACGCCTTTGCCCAGAGCGTGGGCACGGCCTATGCGGTGAGTTGCAACAGTGGCACCGATGCCCTCATCCTGGCCCTGCGTGCCCTGGACGTGGGCAGCGGCGATGAGGTGATCACCACCGCGTTCAGTTTCTTTGCCACCGCCGAGGCCGTCAGTGCGGTGGGGGCTCGTCCCGTCTTTGTGGACGTGGACCCTTGCAGCTATCTGTTGGATCTGGACCAGGTGGAGGCCGCCATCGGGCCGCGCACCCGGGCGTTGCTGCCGGTGCATCTGTTTGGTCGTCCCCTGAATATGGAGCGGTGCATGGCCTTGGCGCACCGCCACGGTCTGAAGGTGGTGGAGGACTGCGCCCAGGCGGCAGGATCCCATTGGGCTAGTCGGCCCGTGGGAACTTGGGGAGACGTGGGATGTTTCAGCTTCTTCCCCACAAAGAATTTGGGTGCGGCCGGGGATGGGGGCTGCATCACCACCAATGATCCCCAACTGGCGCGGCAGATGCGGGAACTGGCTGTCCACGGCATGGCCGAGCGCTATGTCCACAACGCCCTGGGCTACAACTCACGGCTGGATGCCCTGCAGGCGGCGGTGCTGCTGGTCAAGCTTCCCCATCTGCCGTCGCTGATCAACGCCCGCCAGCAGCACGCAGAGGCCTATGGTCAAGCCCTGGCCCACATCAGTGGCCTGGTGTTGCCCAGGCAGGGGGTGGCTGGCCACAGTTGGAATCAATTCGTGGTGCGCATTCCTGGCGTCGGCCCTCGGGTTCGTAACCAGGTGCGGGATGCCCTGCAACAGCAGGGCATCAACACCATCATCTATTACCCCATCCCGATCCACCTTCAGCAGGCCTACGGGAGCCTGGGATATGGCATTGGCTCCCTGCCCGTCACGGAGCGTCTCGCTGACGAGGTGCTGAGCCTTCCCATGTTCCCGGAGCTCACCGTGGATCAACGGGAGCACGTGGTGGACGGCTTACGTCTTGCGCTGATGGGGACAGGGCAGCCCCATCATCCTGGGAGTGCCCCATGAGCAATGGCTCAACGGTGAAGTCCCCGTCCTGCAGCTCAAAAAATTCTGCGTAGGCCAGGCAGTCAGCCGACTCATGTGCGGCGAACCTGAGGACTCCACAGGCATCGTAAAGGCCAACCATCTGCAAGAAGGGCACTTTTGTAGCTTTTCTAACAAAGCAATCCCCCTGTTCTTAAGAAACCTCTCAGATTTCCGTTACGAAATTTTAGAAGCCTCCAGAGGATCGGGTTGCTCAGGACGGCGTGGGGGCCTCGCTGGTGCTGTCAAAGCCACTGCCCACCAGGCCATCGTCCGCAGCCAGGTTTGGCTGAAACCCACTGGCCCAAATGGCGCGACTGCGCTGGTAGAGGGACGACTGGCTCAGTCCCCATGTTTTCAGAGTTGTTCTCAGGTCGTTCCGGATATCTTCAGCGCCAGGGAAGTTGCGATAACGCTGGAGTAGCCGGGCGCCATCCACCAGATCCTGATCACGGGGCGATTGAACCTGGAGAAGGCGATCCACCACTGGACGATCCCTGCCGTGGAGAGGATGCTGCTGCTGGCTTGCCACTGGATCCTCCTTCGGACACGCACCTGGCCACACGATAACCTCCCTTGGTTCCCCTAGGCTGCCCGCAGCGCAACGGTGCCAATGGCCCCAGTCGGTGTGCAGTTCAGGCGGCTGCGGCGTCAGCTTGCGCCTCATGGGAAGCAGTTGGCGGCGGGCGTCATGGCGTTGATGGTGTTGAACCTCATCGGTGCGGTGCTCCCCCTGCTGGTGCAGGACACCATTGACCGCTTGGCGCCGGGGTTCACCATGGGGGAGTTGGTCAGCGGAGCCGCCAAGTTGCTGGGCTTGGCAACGGTCATGGCGGTGGTGCGCATGGCTTCTCGTCTGCTGGTGTTCGGGGTGGGCATTTCCGTGGAGGCAGGTCTGCGGCAACAACTCTTTGATCACTTGCTGGGACAGGAGCCTGGCTGGTTGGCCCGGATGCGCACCGGAGAACTCATCACCCGCGCCACCTACGACGTGAACAACGTGCGGCGGATGCTGGGTTTTGCTGTTTTGAACATGGTGAACGTGGTCATGATCTATGGCACGCAACTGCCGGCCATGGTGTCCATTGACCTGGGTCTCAGCGTGGCTGCGTTGTCGCTTCACCCCGCCATGCTGCTGCTGGTGTCACTGTTTGGCAAACGCATGGCGCGGCTACAGCGTCGCCAGCAGGAGCATCTCTCGGAATTGAGTGACCTGATTCAGGAGGACCTGTCAGGGATCAGCGCCATCAAGATTTACGGTCAGCAGTCCAATGAACACGAGGCGTTCGACGTCTTGAATCGCCACTACCGGAACGCGGCGCTGGCTTTGGCCAAGGTCCGGTCCACGCTTTTCCCCGCCCTGGAGAAGATCAGTCACCTTAGCCTGCTGTTGCTCCTGGCATTGGGTGCGGGACGGCTGGAGGCCGCTGCACTGGGGGATCCCCAAGGCCTCAGCATTGGCGGTTTTGTGGCCCTGCTCCTCTACGCCGAGCGACTGGTCTTACCCACAGCATTGTTCGGGTTCACCATCAACACCTTTCAAGTGGGCCAAGTGAGTCTGGAGCGAGTGGAAGAAGTGTTGACGCGCCAGCCGCAGATCACCGACCCCATGGTCGCCGTGCCGTTGGCGGCCCAGCCGGCGGGACGGCTCCAGGTGCAAAACCTTCATTACCAGTATCCCGACAGCAGGAGACAGGCGCTCGCGGGGGTGAGCTTTACCCTGCAACCGGGTGAACTGGTGGCGCTGGTGGGCGCCGTGGGCTGTGGAAAGTCCACCATCGCCCGGTTATTGGGACGCATGGTTGATCCACCAGAGAAGAGTATTTTCCTGGATGGACAAGACATTCGGCAACTGCGATTGGATGATTTGAGAAGTCGCATTGCCCTGGTTCCCCAGGAGGCCTATCTGTTCACCGCCACCATGGAGGACAACCTGCGCTACGGCAAACCGGATACGGAACGGCAGCAAGTGGTCCGTTACGCTGCCGCCGCCCAGCTCATCCGGGACATTGAAGCCTTCCCCCACGGGCTGGACACCATGGTGGGGGAACGGGGCATCACCCTCAGCGGTGGTCAGCGGCAGCGCAGCGCATTGGCCAGGGCGCTGCTGCAGCAGGCGCCCCTTCTGGTGCTGGACGACGCCCTGGCCAGTGTGGACAACGCCACAGCATCAGGCATCCTGGACAATCTCCGCCAGCACCGCCGGAGCACCGTGCTGTTCATCAGCCATCAACTGGCTGCCGCCGCCTCCTGTGACCGGGTGCTGGTGATGGAGGCCGGTCGCATTGTCCAATCCGGCCAGCATGAAACGCTCCTTCAGCAGAGCGGACCCTATGGACAATTGTGGCGTCGCCAGGCGGTGGAGGCCTCCTGGTCCCAGGCCCTGGTGTGAGGGGCATCCGCTGCTTGCCGTTAGCTAGGCTCAGTTGCTCCAGGGTGACGGCAAAGAGGGGTTGGTGTTGTGCAGGAGGTAAGGCAGGGGTACACGCTGGATCAGGCCCGCGCCCGGTTGTTGGCGGCCCTGAACCCCTTGCCAGGCCGTGATGTCTGCCCGTTACGACAGGCTCGTGGCCGGGTGCTGGCGGCGCCGCTGCTGGCGCCCAGGGCTGTGCCCGGCTTCCGGGCCTCCAGCATGGATGGCTATGCCCTGCGCGCCGTTGACGGCCGGCCAGGTCGGGCACTGCCTGTGGCGGGATGCTCAGCCGCCGGCGCCCCCTATGGCCGTCCCCTGCAGGCGGGGCAGGTGGTGCGGATTTTTACAGGGGCGGTGGTGCCTGACGGTGCCGATGCGGTGGCGCCTCAAGAGGACGTGCAACTGGTGCAGGGGGAACCCTCCAACTCCATGATCGCCCTGGAGACATCCATTCGTCCGGGCCAGTGGGTTCGCTCCCCCCAGGAGGAAGCCGCCTCAGGCGAACAGTTGGCGGGCGTGGGGCAGCGGCTGAGCAGTGTGGACGTGGCTAGGGCACTGGCTTGTGGCCTATGCACGGCCCAGGTCTATTCCCGGCCTCGGGTGACCCTGTTGATCACGGGCTCGGAGTTGCGCCGGGCAGGGGATCCTCTTCCCCCCGGAACCATCTGCGATAGCAACGGCCCGCTGCTGCTCTCGCTGCTGGAACGGTTGGGTCTGACGGTGGCGGATCAACAATGGGTCGATGATGATCCCCAACGGTTGGAGACAGCACTGCTGACGTTGGGCGGGCGCAGTGACGTGTTGATCAGTACAGGGGGGGTATCCGTTGGTGACGGGGACCATGTGCGCCCCTTGCTAGAGCGGCTGGGCACCCTGCAATTTTGGCGACTATTTCTCAAACCGGGCCGGCCTTTCGCCACGGGCACCATGGCCGGCGCCCGATTCTTTGGTCTTCCCGGCAACCCTGTCTCGGCAGCCGTCACCTTCCTGCAATTGGTCTGGCCGGCGCTTCAGATTCTGGAGGGGGCGGCGCCAGAGCCCTGGCCTCGCCTGCGGGTTCGCTTGGCCACCCCGTTGCGGCGCCGACCGGGCCGACCGGAGCTGGTCCGTGCCCATCTGACCACGGATCACCGGGGGAACCCTCTCGCCACACCTTGCGGTGACCAGAGTTCAGCCCGGCTGGCGTCCCTCCAGGGGGCCGATCTGTTGTTGGAAATTGACGCTTCCACCGCAGAGCTGCCTGCGGGAACGGCCGTGATGGCCCAGCTTCTGCGGCTGCCGGTGCTGT
>NZ_FITM01000138.1 GCF_900047545.1 Candidatus Synechococcus spongiarum | reverse complement strand
CAGCCTTCTCAGAGCAACGAGCCCAGCCAGGACCACCCTCCCTCGCGTCCCCTTATCCAAAACTCGGGTTCAATCAGGATGTGAATCATGATCCGTAGGGGCCGTTCCCTTCAGCCCAGGCCCGCCAGCGGCGCCGTTCCCATTTGCCCTGGGCATTGGGCGCCAGCCGAGGGCAACGGAGCCACTGCTTCGGACGCTGGGCGGGGGGACGCCCGGACACGGCCTTCTCCAGCACCGCCACGGCAACGGTTCCCCGGTACAGGGCCACCAAGCGTTGGCCCCAATGCACGTCCTCCACACCCACCACCAGCACCGCCTCCAGGCCGTCAAGACCCACCAGGCCGGCTTCAATCTCCTCAGGAAACACCGTCTCGCCACCACTGTTGATGGCCTCGTCCAGCCGGCCCAATACCTGCAAGCCGTGGGGTTCTAATCGGGCTGAATCCGTGGTGCGCCACCAGCCATTCTCCAGGGGCAAGGGCAATAGGTGACCCTCCACCAGAAAGCCGGGGGTCAGCACCGGGGTGCGGATCTCCAGGCCTCCTGGCACACCCGACACAGACACACTGCGCAACGCCACGTGGGGCAGGGGCAACCCATAACCCTCGGCACCCGCCAGGAATTGTTGGGGAGCAAGGGCCGTCACCATGGCGCTGGTCTCCGTGCTGCCGTAGCAGGGGGACAGGTTCAGACCAGAGCAGCGCGCTCGCTGCCGCAGTGCCGGCGCCAAGGGAGCACCACCCACCCAGCAGCAGGAGAACTGCCGCAACCAGTCCACCCCCCCGGTCGCCCCCATGAGCCACTGCAACTGGCTGGGCACCAGAACCAGACCCCAGCCCCGCAGGGACGGACGTTGTGTCCTGTCTCGCCATTGGCGGCGGGGCAGGAAGCGATGGGGAATGCCCAGGGCCTGGCTGCGGAGGGGAGGCATCAAACCACTGACGTGGTGCAGCGGCAGGGGATTGGCGAGACCCGCCAGGTCCAAGGGGAGGGTCCCGCGCCCAGGGCTACACACGCCTCCGGGCCAGCCCACCAGGGCTTGGGCCGCCCACTGCAGGTGGTCCAGGGGTTGGAGACACCAGCGCCGCTGTCCCCTGCTGCCCCCGCTACCCACCACCACCGCCCCTTGGGCTCCCGTGGACAGGAGGGGACGTGTGTCCCCATGGCACAGGCGCTCGGCCCGTCCCCCCTGATGGCGCCAACCGGGACTCAGGGCTTCCCGCAGCACGGCTTCTTCCTCCGGGCGGCAGAGGCCCACAACAGCTGCAGAAACCAGAAGGGTGTGCAAACACTGCCAGTCCGCAGCAGGCTCCGGGCCACAAATCAAAAGATGGCGTTCCTGCAAGGCCATGGCCCCTGGCTTGTCAAGCCGTTGCCCCCAAGCCTGGGGCCGGACTGCCCCCAGCCGCCGCCAGCTTGGCCAGATCATGGACCACAGCCTGGCCAAGGCGCCCCTCAAATCCACTGGAGACGACGCAACGACCGGGCCAGGCCCGCAGCAGACCAGCCAGTCTGCGGGGATCCCCCAGTTGAGAGGGCTTCACCACCAACAGGGGCTCGCTGGCGGGGGGCGCCCGCAGCAGGTGCTCCACCTGATCCAGATGGGCGAGGGACTCGTCAAGGGCCAACTGCACCCCGGGGATGGGGGAGCTGGCGAGTAACCGCTCCAGGAGAGGATCCGTTGGGGCCAAGGGTTGCTCCAGCCAACCGATGCGCGGATCCACGGCGGCCTCCAGCCAGTGGGAGAGGGCAGCGGTATCCAGGCGGCCGTTGGCATCCAGTCGCAACTGGCCTGCAACGGGGGTCACCATGGCCAGCAGGGCCGCCAGCAGCGGCTGCTCCTGACGCCAGGGGAGGGCGCCGATCTTCCACTTCCAGCAACGCCAGCCACGGGCCAGACCCCGCTCCAGCGCCGTCAGGGCCGCGGCGCCGGACGGCAAGAGGCCCACCGTTGGCCAAGGATGCTCAGCATCAGGACTCCCGGCATCGGTATTGGTGCCGGCGCCAGTGGGCATGGATCCCGCACCATGGGAGTGACCCTGTTGATCCAGCCGCCACAGGGCGCTGCCCAAGGCAAAGGCCGTGCAGGGGTGTTGACAGGCCGTGCGGTGAAGCCAGCGCTCCAGCTTCTGGCGTCCTGCAGTGAGATCTGCAGACTCCAACTGGCGCTGGAGCTCCTGAAGGTGGCCCCCGTGCAGGGGGTCGGCCCCGGATTGCCGACGTTCAGGGAGGGGACTGATCTCTCCCGCCACTTGGCGCCCATGGGGATCGTCCAACTCCAGTCGCAACCCCGGATCATGCCGTTGTGCCCCGTCGCGGCACCACCGCCGGAGCGGGAGGGGCTGCCAACGCAAGCGCCAATGATCCGCCATTACTCAACTGGACAGGGTGAATGCTCCCAGCGCCAGGCCACCGGCAAACAACACACCGTTCGCCATCTGGAAGCGCAGGGCCAGAAACTTGCTGTGGCTGATGCGCTCGGGCTGGTGGTGGTGGCGCCCCAGGAGGCGGATCAAGGGAAGAGCCACCGGCAGGCTGGCCAGGGCCAGCAGGACCGTGGGGGGCCATGCGCCCCAGGCAACGGGCATCACTTCCGCCAACAGGGCAACGGCCACAAGCCAGGGCACGAGGGCAGCGGCACGGGCTGTACCCAGCTTCTGCACCGGCGAGCGCTTGCCGTGGGCCAGGTCGTCTTCCACTTGGTGAAAGTGGGAGCAGAACAGCACCAGGGTTGTGGCTAGGGCCGGCCCACACCCCAGTTGGGAGGCCAGGGACAGATCCAGCGGTCCGCCACCCTCCGGCCCCAGGGCAGGGGCGCCCAGCCCCACCAGGGCCGCCGCCGTGGCCAGGGGACCAAAGGCCAGCCAGCAGAGGGGCTCCCCCAAGCCCTGATACCCCAGACGAAAGGGAGGCCCCTGATAGAGGTAGCCGCAGCAACAGGAGGCCAGCACCAGGGGCAGCAGCCACCAACTGCTGGCCATGGCCACCTGAACCATGAGCAGGAGACCCAGCACACAACAAAGCTGGGCTGCCATCAACACCAGCCGGGGCGCGCCGGTGAGCTGGATCAAGGAATGGGGCTTGTGGACGTCAACTCCGGTTTGGGCATCAAAGTAGTCGTTGCACACGTTTTCCCAGGCCAGCAGCAGTACGGCGGCCAGCAAAAAGAGGGCTAACTGCTGGGGTTGCAGGCGCCAGGCGCTGCGCCCGGGACCCAGCAACCAGCCTGCGGCCACCAGGGCCGGCATCACGGCCACCGCGTACATGGGCCACTTGACAGCAGCCCGCCAGAGACGGCGCTGTTGCTCGGCCACCTCACTTGGAACCACAAACTTCAGTTTGATGGCGTTCATGGATAAATTGTACAATTTCGAGTGACCATTCACGTCTGGTCCGCATTCTCCCATTGGCTGCCATGTCCTTCCGGAGCCTCCTGACCATGGCCCAGGAGGGTGCTCAACGCCTGGGGGAAGAGGGGGTGCTCTGTCTTGGTGTTCCTGTTGCACCACTGGATCCTCTGGCGGCGTTGCCCCAATTGCCGCAGCGCAATAACTTCACCTGGGCCTGGGATCGATGGCCAGGCCTGACGTTGGCGGCCACAGGGGTGGAGCACAGCCTGGAGTTGCGGGGGCCGCGACGGTTTGCCTTGGCCCAACGCTTTATTGATGCCAGCCTGAGTCGCCTGGTGTGCCCCCATCCCACCCGGCAGGCGGTGCAGCGCCCCAGGCTGGCGCTGGCCTTCAGCTTTTTTGGCCATAGCGACGGGGACGGCATACCAGGGGTTACCATCGTGCTCCCCCGCTGGCAGCTGGGATGCCAGGGGCGCCACTGCTGGCTCCTGCATCAGCGCAGCCTGGGGGGGACCGTCACGGCCCGATCCATGGCGGAAGCCCTCTGGGAACAAGCGCAAGCCCTGGGGCAATCCCCGCCGTCCCCCCTGGACCTGCCCAGGCTGGTGGCCAGAAGCGATACCTGGCAGCGCCCCTTCCAGAGGAGCGTCCAGCAGGCCTTGGACCTGATCCACAAGGGCGAGTTGTGCAAGCTGGTGCTGGCAGCCCAGCAGGAGTTGCTGTTGAGTGACCCCTTGAACCCCGTTGAGCTGCTCCGCAGCCTGCGGCACCACCAGAGGGGTAGTTGCCGTTTTCTCTGGCAACCCCTCAACGGCCGGGGCCGCAACGCCGTGGTGGGGGCCTCGCCGGAGCGGCTCCTGGAACTACGCTCCGGTCGCTTGCGTTGTGACGGTTTGGCCGGGACCGCGGCAGTGGATGGGGAAGGATCGCAGTACCTACTCAAGTCCCACAAGAATCGCCATGAACATGAGCTGGTGGTCAGCGCCATCGTTCGGTCACTCCAGTCACGGGGCCTCACCCCCCGGCGCTGCCCCTGTCCCCGCCTGGCTCGCCATGGGAACTTGATACATCTGCACACCCTCATCCAGGCCCAGGCCCATGGTCACCGGGTGCTGGATCTGGCCGAGGCCCTGCACCCCACACCGGCCGTGGCGGGATTGCCGCGGCGGGAAGCTCTCAAATGGCTCCGCAGCCTGGAAGGATTCCCACGGGGGCACTATGGTGCTCCCCTCGGCTGGGTTGATGGGTGGGGCGACGCGGATTTGCGGGTGGCCATCCGCTGTGGACAACTGCAAGGACAACATCTGACCCTCACCGCCGGGGCCGGAATTGTCATGGGCTCCTCCCCGGGACGGGAACAACAGGAGGTGGAGCTAAAGCTTTCCGTCCTGCAGCAGCAGTTCGCCATTACCCGCCATGGTGAATTGCAGCCGCAGGCCAGTGGTCAGGTGCGAATCTGAACGGGCATCACCAGATAGGTGAACTGCACGTCCCCACCATGGGGACGCAGCACCACGGGGTTAGTGGGATTATTCATCTGAAAGGTCACCTCCGGTGTGGGGACCACCTTGAGGCCGTCCAGCAGGTAGCGCACGTTAAAGGCCATGTCTATGTCGCTGCCGTCCCCACCCACCAGGGGAACGGACTCGTCCCCACGGCCCACGTCCTGGACTTCGGCGCAAATGCGCAGTTGCCGCTCGGACATGGCAACGGAAAGCTTCACCACGCTATTTTGCTGGTCCGCCAGGACGGCTACCCGCTCCAGGGCAGTGACCATGAGCAAACGGTCAACGGTGAAGGAGCGACTGAACGTATCGGGAATGAGTTGATTGTATTTGGGGTACATCCCGTCCAGGGTGCGGCTGGTCACCACTTGATCAGCCCGGAGAAACACGACCTGCCCCTGGTCGTGGTAGAGATCAATGGTCTCGTCGGTCTTGCGGGTGGAGAGGAGCTGCTCCAGTTCCCGCAGGGAGCGGGCCGGGATGGTGACGGCAAAGCTCTCCTCCTGCTGCACAATGTCGGTGGTGTGGTTGACCGGCACGCCGTCGTTGGCAGGATCCGGCGCACTGTTGCTGTAGTCGTCGTCCGGGGCGCAGCGGCTGCCGTTGCCATGGGTTTGTTTCACCACCGCAAGGCGGTGGCCGTCGGTGGCGGCAAATTCAAGACGGTCGGGGGACACCACCAAGTGGACACCCATGAGAATCTGCTTGGCCTCGTCGGAACTGCTGGCAAAGAGGGTGCGGGCCAGGCCGTCCCGCAAGGACTGGGCAGACAGAGGGATGGCCACAGGGCTCTGGACCATGGGCAACTCCGGGAAGTCCTCCGCCGGCATCCCCCGGACCGTATAGGCCCCGGTCCTTGCGGTCAGTTGGAACGGCAGGCTGCCTCCACCCTCCTCACTGGAGGCATCGGAGCCGGGGGCCTGGAGAGATAAGGGGCTATCGGCAGAGAGACGGGAGACGATATCCGCCAGGAGACGGGAGGGGAGGGTGATGGCGCCCGACTGCTCCACAGCGGCCGTAAAGGTGGTCTGGATACCGAGACTCAGGTCGAATCCCGTCAGGCTCACTTTGTCGGTGCCCTGGTCAGCCGTTAGCAGAACGTTGGCCAGCACAGGATGGGTGGGGCGGGCAGCCACAGCACGGCTGACGCACTGGAGGTTGCTGTTCAGGGCATCCTGCGAGCAGGTCAGCTTCATGGGGTAGCAGGGAAGGGGACTACAACTCCAACAGAGTGCCTGATGCCGGGGGAAAGGGCAACCAGATGAGGATCAGCCGGTTGTGCCCATGGCTTCGGAACCGTGAAGAGATCTAAGAGATAAAATCAGTTATCAACCAAAACAGCCGTAGTAGAGCCTGTGGAAATTGTGCAAAACCCACCACTCCACCCACGACATCCCTGTTGGGAAGCGGCAATAGAGAAAGTCTGCCTGTGCAAAAACCTGTGCAAAAACCTGTGCAAAACTCGTGGCTTTTGTGGAAACTTTCGATTTTCTTCCCAATTGCGCCGGGGGGGAGCCGTCGGTTTTGCACAGATCCTGCCCCGTTTTGCACAGGTTTTTGCACAGCCGGATGCCGAGTGGAAATGGGACGGTTTATTTTCTGTCCACCCACCATGGGCTAGCCTGGGACTGCTGGGGGATGTGATTACAGTCCCATCACCTGGGCGACGGCATCCACTTCCGGCGCCAGGTTTCTGTGAAAGTTTGCGTGGTCGCAGTCCAGGGCCGTGGTGGGGTCCTTGAGGCCGTTTCCGGTGAGGATGCACACAACCTGGGCCTCCGCGGGAATCTTGCTGGCGTGCTTGAGCATCCCGGCAACAGATGCGGCGCTGGCCGGTTCACAGAACACCCCCTCTTCCCCGGCCAACATCCGGTAGGCCGCCAGAATCTCCCCGTCCTCCACGGAGGCGAAGCGCCCCCTGCTCTCCTTGCGTACGGCCAAAGCCTTCTCCCTGTTGGCCGGGTTGCCGATACGGATGGCTGTGGCGACGGTGGTGGGGTTGGCCACGGCATGGCCGAGAACCAGGGGCGCAGAGCCACTGGCCTGAAATCCCCACATCACGGGAAGCGTCTTGATCAGACCGGCGCTCCTGTACTCCTGGAACCCCATCCAGTAGGCACTGATGTTGCCGGCATTGCCCATGGGAATACAAAGCCAGTCCGGAGCATCTCCCAGGGCGTCCGCCACTTCGAAGGCCGCTGTTTTTTGCCCCTGGAGCCGGTAGGGGTTGATGGAGTTCACCAGGGTGACGGGATAGCGCTGTGCCAGGTCCTGGGTGAGGGCAAGGGCCTGGTCGAAATTCCCTTGGATGGCCAGCACTTCGGCGCCGTACAACAAAGCCTGGGCCAGCTTGCCCTTGGCCACGTAGCCATCCGGAATAACGGCAAAGGTCCGCAGCCCCCCACGTCGGGCATAGGCCGCTGCCGCTGCGGACGTATTCCCTGTGCTGGCGCAGATGACAGCCGTGGCCCCCGACTGCTTGGCCTTGCTGATGGCCATGGTCATGCCCCGATCCTTGAAGCTGCCCGTGGGGTTCAGGCCGTCCACCTTCAGGAACACCCGCACGCCGCGGCCAATGCGCTTCTCCAGGGTTGGGGACCGCAGCAACGGTGTGTTGCCCTCCAGCAGGCTGACGACGGGGGTGTTGTCATCAACGGGTAGCCAGGATCGGTAAGTCTCCACCAGACCAGGCCAAGCCTTGGCCGTCGCTCCCCCGGCCCGGGACGATTGACCGGTCAGAAGCTGCTTCAGTGAAGTTACCAGGGTCACGGTTCACCCAATGCCTACCGTGACCGACTCTAGGAGAGATGCTCTGGAGGATCTCTGCCGCCACCCTAGAACGGCTCCCTGAAGAAATCGCCCACTTCCTGGATACTGGTCAATCGATTCAGCAGGTAGATCAGACGGGGCACATCAACAACGATCTCCTTGTTTGGATAGCTTTCCAGAAAATCAACGGAGTTGAGCCGTCTGCCGGTGTTCTGGGCAACCGAGAGAATGACCCCGGAGCGCAGGGCCGGAACCCCTGCTTCAGGGGCATTGCGTGGGTAGAAGATCTTCGCCATCCTCCCCAGGAAGGCCTCACCAACATCCGTGTACAGGAGGCGACCCAAGAGGGTGAAGGGGATGTCCACCCGTTTGTTCAGTGCGGATCTGGCCTGCTCGTGTTGAACGTTGGCGAGATTCAGAGCTGTTTTGATGAGGCCCTGGGGCTCGGCTCCCTCGCTGAAGGTGCGCAACTCCTGCACCTCTACGGACCGATTGAAGGGACCGACAACCAGAACCACCCGTTCGGCTGCTCTGGCGGCAGGGTTGGTCCAGACGAGAAGACCGCTCAAGAGTAGACCCAGGTGTCGTGCGGAGGGCACCGCTAGTCATGCGGAAGGCTGTCATCTTAGGACGCCGCCGTTGCGCTCCCCGCGGGCGGCAGGCCCTGCTGGGGGAGCAGAACGTCCCGCACCAGCCGGACAACACCCCGTTCCGCCACACCCCGGGCCAACTGGAGACCCATGCCGTAGACCACGGGTTCCCCCAGGAGACGGGGAAGACTTTGCCAAAGCATGGCGGGCTCGAAGTGGGGCAGCTTCCGCAGAATTACCAGAAGGTCCCACAGGGGAGGGGGCATGTCTGCCCCTTGGGCAGGGCTCTGAAGCCCGTGGAGTTGCCACCGCCGGGGGAGTCGTTGCCCCACCCGGCACGCCACCTGCCAACCCATGACGTCCAACTGGTTCACCATGGCGCCCACCAGTTGGCTCCGCACCATGCTTCCCGCGTCCGACAACAAAAAGTTCAGCGTGCTGTCCACCAAGGTCTCCGGGTCAAGACCCTGGCTGCGGGCGGCGCTGCTCACCAGGTCATCCAGCCGCTCCCAGCGCAGGGTGTCCTCACTGAGCACCATCTCCTTGAGGCTGTTGCGCAAGTCCGGATCGGGATCCACCAACAGCCTTGTGGCAAAGTAAGGGTAAGCTGCCCCCAGAATCTTGAACTTGGGATTGATGCTGAGGGCGATCCCCTCCAAGGTGACCAACGAGCGAATAATGAGGGCGTAATAGGGGGGCACCTGAAACGGAAAGCGGTACATCACCCCGGAAAGGTCGTCCGTGACGGACTTGAAATCCATCTGGCTGACCCCCCCTGTTAAAGCAGGGCTGAATACTTTTGAAAATGCGGGAACGATGGGTTTCAGGTCAACCTCCTGAGTTAAAAAGCCAAGCTGGACAAAATCTTTGGATAACTTGTCAAAGTCCTTATTGACCAGGTGAACAACCGCCCGGATGAGCCCAATGCGAGAACTTCTCTTCACTTCACTCATCATGCCGAAGTCCAGATAGGCAATGCGTCCGTCCGCAAGGGCCAGAAGATTACCAGGATGGGGATCAGCATGAAAATAACCATGCTCCAGTAGTTGCTCCAGGCTGCAATTGACACCCACGTTAATCATGTCTTCCGGATCCAGCCCCAGGGCCTGCACCTCCTTGACTTGGGTCAGCTTGATGCCTTCGATCCACTCCATGGTCAGGACGCGGCGGTTGGTGAGGCGCCGATGAATCTCCGGTACGGCAATGCGCTGGTTATGACGATGCAGGCTGGCAAAACGTTCTGCGTTATCCGCTTCATGGAGATAGTCCATCTCCTCGAACACCCGTGTTCCCAACTCATCCACCAGACCCACCAGGTCGCTGCGCACCAGGCGGGTGTAGCGCTTGATCCACAGGGCCAGATTGCGAACGATGTAAAGATCCAGGGTGATCTGCTCCCGTAGACCGGGCCGCTGTACCTTGACGGCCACCGCACGGCCGTCCGGTAACGCTCCCTTATACACCTGACCCAAAGACGCGGCAGAAACGGGCTCCTGACTCAGTTGGGTGAACAGCTGCTCCGCAGGGGCCCCCAGATCTTCGGCAATACAGGCCATGGCCATGGCATTGCTGAAGGGAGGCAGGTGATCCTGGAGAGCCGACAGCTCTTCCAGCACCACGGGCGACACCAGGTCGGGTCGGGTGGACAGGGCTTGACCAGCTTTGACAAAGGCTGGCCCCAGCTTGGTGAGCAGTTCACACAACTGGCGCCCCCATTCACGGACCCGGTTCTTCTGGCCCAATCGACCGGTGAGCCGGTCCATGAGCACAGCCAGAAGAAACGCCCCGATGGGAATTAACGTCTGCCAGAGGCGCCGCAGAAATTGCTGGGGGCGGCCACGGTAGAGTCTGGCCACGGCCTCGGGATCGTAGCGATTCAGGTCCGCTGCGACAACGCCACTGTCGGTCCCGCTGTCGTTCAGGCCCCTTGGACGGCTGGTCTCCTGGGCCGGAGCGGGTTTGAACAAACTGGTCACGGCCTGGCAGACGCTGTAATGGCAACAACCTTAGGAAAATCTGAAGGAACCTTGACGGGATTCATGGAATTATCATTGGGTCATCCATTGCCCTTGCGCCTGTGCTTCTGGCGCTGAAGCTGGACAACGTCGCTCTGATTGACGCCCTTGATCTTGCGCTTGCTCCCGGACTGACCGTCCTGACCGGTGAAACCGGAGCGGGGAAATCCTTACTCCTTGATTCCCTGGACGTGCTGTTGGGCGGTGACGTTCCCAAGCACCTGTTGCGCCACGAGTCCCAGCGTCCAGGGGAGAGGGGGTTGGAGGCGACGTTCCCAAGCATCTGTTGCGCCACGGCCAGGATCAGGCCCGCATTGAAGGGCACTTTGTCCCCCATCAGACCGCTTTTCTCCTGCTGGCGCAGCGGGGCCTTGGGGGGATGGAGCATCAGTCGTCCCCGCTGGTGGTGACCCGGCGGCTGTATCGCCGTGGCGGACGGATCAGTAGCCGCGGGCGCATTAACGGCGTCAGCGTGAACCGCCAGACCCTCCTGGAACTCCGCCCCCTGCTCATGGACCTCACGGTTCAGGGTCAAATCCGGATGTTGGGATGCCAGGCTCAGCAACGGCGCTGGCTGGACGGCTTGGGCGACCTCCACCATCAACAGACCCTCCACCAAGTGGCGGCGGCCCATAAAACCTGGGTTCAGTGTCGCTCCGCCCTGGACCGCCTGAGGGCGGAACGGCAGGACGTTCAACAGCGTTGGCAGGAGAATGCCCACATGTTGACGGAGTTGCAACAGGCGGCTATGGAGGATCCCCAGGAGTTGGCCACTCTGAAACGGAATCAGGATCGCCTTGCCCATGCCCGGCGCTTGCAGGAGGGCAGTTGGTCCGTGGTGCAAACCATCCAGGAGCCCTTGCCCGACCAGGCGGCAGCCCTGGACCTGTTAGGGCAGGCGGAGGGGGAGTTGCAGGCCATGGTTGCCGTTGATCCCACCACCCTTCAGCCGGCTTCAACTGGCCCAGAACGAGGTGCAGGGCGTGGCCCTGGCGCTGCAGATTACGGCCAGCAATTGGAAAGCCATCCCCAGGCCCTGGCGGAGCTTCAGGAGCGCATTGCCCAAGCGGTGTGAGTGGCCGCGTCAGCGCCGCCATGGCCAACCTTCTGCACCGTCTTGCCCGGCGCCATCAGGTGTTTTGTGTGACCCACCAGCCCCTTGTTGCCGCCCGTGCCGATCATCATTTTCGGGTCACCAAACACGTGGAGGGGGCGCACCTGCACCTGGGTCACGGGATTGACCGACGTAGCCGACCGGGAAGAGGAGTTGGCCCAGTTGGCTGGCGGCGATCCCCGGAAGGCACGGTGCTACGTGGCCAGCCTGCTGCGGGATCGTTGTCCATAATCCCTTGCCGCCCCAGCGTCCAATTGATCGAACACTGCCGTGGCGGCGGCATCCGGCCCGGCGTAGCGCCCAACCAGCCAGATTGCCAAAGTGCTCAGGACGAATGCCGGCAGCAGCTCGTAAATGCCCGCCACCGGTGGATAGGTGTGCAGCAGGATGGTGCCCAGCCCGCCGGTGGCCACACCGGCCACCGCGGCGCCGTAGCTCAAGCGCCGCCAGAACAGGGCGAACACCAGGACGGGACCGAAGGCTGCGCCCAATCCGGCCCAGGCGTAGGACACCAGGGACAGGATGGTATTGCTGCCCTGCAACACCAGGACGAGGGAGACAATGGTGATGGATAACACCGTCCATCGGCCAATGCGCAGCCTCTGGGTCGGGGAGAGGTGGAGCAACAGGGGGGCAAGGATGTCTTCGCTGAAGCTCACCGAGGCCAGCAGAAGTTGGCTGTCCGCGGTGCTCATGATCGCCGCCATGATGGCGGAGAGGGCCAAACCGGCCATCCAGGGATTGAAGAACAATTCAATCATCTTCAGCGTCAGGTCCTCGTTGAGGGTGGCTGAGGCCCCCTGATACCACGGCCGTGCCGCCAGACCAATGGCCAGTCCACCCATGAACACCGGCACCAGCCAGCCCATGAGGATGCGGCGATAGGCGGGAATGTCCCCCACGTCGCGTATGGCCTTGTAGCGCATGACGCTGTGGGGCAGGCCAATGTAGCCCAGTCCCCAGGAGAGGGACGAGATCACCAGTGTCCAGCCCAGGGACTGATCAAGGTCTGGCGGGGTCCCCATGGCGGGAGCGGCTGCATCCGGAGCACTCACCATGGCCAGTGGCAACCCCACCAGGATCATCACCATCATCAGCCCCTGGAGCACGTCGGTCCAACTGATGGCCAGAAATCCTCCCAGAAGAGTATAACCGCCAATCACCATTGCTCCCACAATAATTGCACTGGATAAGGGAATATCAAACAGATTGGCCAACAACTTGCCGCTGGCCAATAGGCCTGAGGCTACATAGACCAGCATGAAAAATAACAGAGTCAGGCTACAAAGACCCCGCAACAGCATCCCCTTCTTACCGCTCCGTCCCGTGCGCTCACAAAGAAACTTGGGTAGGGTCTGGGCGTCGTCCAGCTTTTCACTGTAGACCCGCAGCCGTGGCGCAACGGTGCGCACGGACACGTATTGCCCCGCCACCAGGCTGACGGCCATGAGAACCGCCCTGGTACTGTGGCTGTAGGCAAGTGCTGGAAAGGACAGCATGACCCAGGCGCTCATGTTGGAGGCACCGGTGCTGAGGGCGGCGGTGAAGGGGGAAAGGGAGCGGCCACCCAGAACATAGTCGGACAGGGTGCGGGTGCGCCGCCATCCCACGTAGGCGATGCTGGCAATGGCAACAAGATAGAGGCCAAAAACCAGAATGGAGGAAGCCATTGTCGCGAACGGAACCCGCCGGAGCGGTAGGATCTTATCACTCTCAATCTGCCCGTTGATGCCCATTGAGCGGCCAGTT
>NZ_FITM01000053.1 GCF_900047545.1 Candidatus Synechococcus spongiarum | reverse complement strand
CCTCACTGAGCCAGAACAAAGCCTCCATCCTTCCTCCTCAAGGCCTCTCGGGGGGGGTCCCCCCCACCAAAGGGCGTCTCTTCCTATTTTATGGGTCCTGAGCCTAAGGTATCTCCCATGCTGTCTTCCTCCTCCATCACCACCATTCCGTCCAATCGCCTCTGGCTGCGCTCCGAGTTCATGGGCACCCAGGTGATTGCCAAGGATTCCGGCCGGCGCCTCGGTCTTGTGGGAGAGATGGTGGTGGACGTGGACCGCCGGGAGGTGGTGGCCCTGGGTCTCCGGGACAATGCCCTGACCCGCCTGCTGCCGGGGGTCCCCCGCTGGATGCTCCTCCGGGAGATTCGTCAGGTGGGAGATGTGGTGCTGGTGGACTCCTGTGACGCGGTGGCGGAGGACTTCAACCCGGAGCGCTACAGCCGCGTGATCAACTGCCAGGTGATCACCGAGTCCGGAGAGCAACTGGGCCGTGTGTTGGGTTTCAGTTTTGATGTGGAAACGGGGGAGCTGGTCACCCTGCTCATTGCCGCCCTCGGGGTTCCCGTTCTGGCCAACGGGATGCTCAGCACCTGGGAACTGGGGGCCGGGGAGGTGGTCAGCTCCGGCTCTGATCGCATCATTGTCTATGAGGGGGCAGAGGAAAAGCTGCAACAGGTCAGCTCCGGGCTGCTGGAAAAGCTGGGCATCGGTGGCGAAAGCTGGGAGCGCCAGGAGCAGCAGCATGCCTATGGCGCCGTCATCCCCGTGGAGAACCAACTGGCCCCCGGACAAGCCGACCAGGAACAGCAGCGCCAACAGGAGGCGTTGCGCGGTGACGTCAGCGCGAGCCAGTCTGCCCAGGGATCGTACGACGACATGGAGCCGGAACTGGAATACGTGGATGCCGAGCGGGGTCGCCGCACCACCACGTCCCGCCTTCTTTACCTGAGTGACGATGGTCCCGCCCCACCGCGTCAACCTGTCAATCCCCATTGGGAGGAGGAGACCGGCACCCCCGAGATGGGGGGCCAGCGCCACCGTCATGCTCAGCCCATGGAGGTGGTGGTGGATCCCTGGCAGGACGACGTTTAGGACCGCTCGGCAGCAGCAGGCTGTTCAGCAACAGACCGCTCGGCAACGGGGGGTAGGGGGTGGCGGCGGCGGCAGTGGACCTGCAACCGCAGCACCTCCATGACCATGGCGCTGAGGGCTGCGGTCGCCCCCCCCGGTCCCCGTAACTGCCGCAGCGCCATGGTCATGGCCTCCAGCCGTGCGGGATGGTGCAGCAGAACCGACATCTCTCGGGCAATTTGCGTTGGGGTGATGGGGCCAATTCTCTCGGGCACCACCATGCGACCCGCCTGGAGATTGGGCCAGGCCAGCCCTGAACCGCGTCTCAGCACCATGGACACCACTACCTTGGTAACCACAGGCCCCAACAGGGGAGCACGGCTGAGTAGGCCCAGGGGGCCATCCCAGGCACGCATCACCTGGGGGTGCTGGGTGGGCAGCACCACCACCATGGGCACGGCAAGGGCCGCCAATTCAGCGGTATTGGCCCCAACCGTAGTGAGGGCCATGGTGCAACGCCGCAACTGGTCATGGGCGGGGTGGCGATCCACCAGCGCAATCCGCACCCTTGTCGCCGTGCAGAGGGACCAGTGGGGATGGGATGGGGACGGGGCGTCCAGCCGTGCGGCGCTGGCGCCAAAGGTGGCGGCCAGGGGATTCTGGGGACCGGCAAAACGAAGCAGGTCCCGGTGGCGCACCATGGGGGCCAGGGGCAGGAGGAAGCGGCACTCCGGATGGTGTTGATGGAGCTTCTCGGCCGTGGCCAACATGAAGGGCACCCCCAGGCAGAGCTTGGCGGGTTTGGAGCCGGGCAGCAGGGCAATGGTGGCTGGGGCCGCCTCCGGGATCGGGGGAGAACCGCCTTGCTCCGGGGAGACATCCGCCATCAGGTCGCCGACGATTCGGGTCCGTAGGCGCCAGCGCCCTGGCACCCGTCCATAGGCCACAGGCCCCATGGCTGCAATCCGATCACACCAGCGGGGCCAGCGGGCCACCCACTCGGCGTAGCACACATGACGATAGCCCAGCCGGGCCGCTAGCAGCACGGCCCACAATTGATCACCCCCCAGAAACACCACCACCCCCTGGGAACCCCAGCGCCGGTAGCGCCGAGGCAGCAGCAGCAGATGCCAGAAGCAGCGCGCCGGAATGACGTGGTCAAACACCCCCAGGGCTGCAGCAGTTCCGGCCTCCCGCCCGTGGGCATGGGGGCAGGGGGTCAGCACCAAGTGGAGCCGGGCGGCAACAAGATCACGGCGGAGCCGACGGGCCAGGGGGTACACCCAAGTCAGCAGCTCACCCGGTCCGTTGGACACCAGGACGATATCACTTTGGGGAAAAACCATGCGGATGGCGAGATTTGAACTCGCAAGGCCGAAGCCACACGCCCCTCAAACGTGCGTGTCTACCAATTCCACCACATCCGCTGTCGTTGGGCAGTCTATGGCTGCCACCTTATTAAATACCACGTTCGACACATGTTGGCCTGCTGCATCAGCCACTGATACGATCCACGATTGATGGTGTCGCTGTGGATGGCCCTTGGCAAGGTCCTGATCGCCAACCGAGGTGAGATTGCACTGCGGATCATCCGTAGTTGTCGTGATTTGGGCATTCCGACGGTGGCCGTCCACAGCACTGTGGATAGCAACGCCCTCCACGTTCAACTGGCGGATGAGGCGGTCTGCGTTGGGGAAGGCCCCAGCGCCAAAAGTTACTTGAACGTGGCCAACGTCATGGCCGCCGCCACGTCCCGCGGGGTGGACGCCATTCATCCGGGCTATGGGTTCCTGGCGGAGAGTGCCCGTTTTGCGGAAATCTGCAGGGACCACGGCATCAAGTTCATTGGCCCGTCTCCGGAAGCCATTCGCACCATGGGAGACAAGTCCACGGCCAAGGCCACCATGCAGGAGGCTGGTGTCCCCACGGTGCCCGGCAGCCGTGGCCTTGTGGAGGACGTGAACCACGCCCACCACTTGGCGGGTCAAGTGGGCTATCCCCTGATGATCAAGGCAACCGCAGGTGGGGGTGGCCGGGGCATGCGCCTGGTGTCCAAGCCGGAAGAACTGGACAGCATGTTCAAAACAGCCCAGGGAGAGGCGAAGGCGGCCTTTGGTAATCCAGGGCTTTATATGGAAAAACTGATCATCCGGCCCCGCCATGTGGAGATCCAGATTTTGGCGGACAGCCGGGGCGGTGTGATCCATCTGGGCGAGCGGGACTGCTCCCTGCAACGGCGCCATCAGAAAATTCTGGAGGAATCGCCCAGTCCGAACCTGGCGCCAAGGTTGCGGCGGAAGATGGGTGAAGCCGCGGTGCGTGCCGCCAAGGCCATCCAGTACGAGGGTGCCGGAACGGTGGAATTTCTCCTGGAGCCCGGCGGTCATTTTTATTTCATGGAGATGAACACCCGCATCCAGGTGGAACATCCCGTGACGGAGATGGTCACCGGTCTTGACCTGGTGGCACAGCAGTTGCAGATTGCCGCTGGCCAGCCCCTGGCGTTAAGCCAGAAGGAGGTGCGTTTCCAGGGTCACGCCATCGAGTGTCGCATTAACGCCGAGGATCCACGCCATGGGTTTCGGCCCACGCCGGGGTGCATCAGTGGGTGGCTCCCACCGGGTGGCCCCGGGGTGCGGGTAGACAGCCACGTGTACACCGACTACCACATCCCCCCCTATTACGATTCTTTGATTGCCAAAATCATCGCCTGGGGCCAGGACCGACCACAGGCCATTGCCCGCATGCGCCGCGCTCTCAGCGAGTGCGCCGTGACCGGTGTGAGCACCACCATTGATTTCCACCGCCAACTGCTGGAGCAGCCCGAGTTTCTGGAGGGGACCGTCCACACCAAGTTCATTGAGCAGGACATGGGCCAGCCAGAGCTCATCTGATGGCCATGGTCAACAGGCCCTGTTGGCCCACCAGCAATTCCCGCAGAAGGCTCACCAGCCCCAGCCAGATCACCGGCGTCACGTCTACGCCGCCGATGGGGGCCACCCAGCGGCGGGTGAGAGCCAGCAGGGGTTCCGTGGGGCCATGGAAGAGACGCCAGACCCCCTGCTGAAGATCTACCTGGGGATACCAGGTGAGCACGATACGGAACAGAAACAGCAACGTCCAGGTGGCCAGTCCCAGACCCAGCAGCAGATGAAGCAGGGGTAACACCGTGGCCAGCAGGGCCGTGGCGCTGGCAACGGTCTCAGGCGGCAACACTGGGCAGGTGAGAGGGGCACCTGCCAACTCTAAATGTTGGCAAGGGCAAGGCGGCCTCTGCCAGAGTGGGCGGACAACCTCCCACAGCCACCCCTCTCATGCCACTGCTACTTGGTATTGGCCGTTTCCGCAAGGATCTGGAGCACCATGGCGCCATGGCCGTCACGGCCCCTCTGGAGGGGGGCTTTGAGACCCGTTTGTTGCGCCGCCTCCGGGCAGCAGGTTACGCCACCCAACTGTGCTCGGCCCGGGGGTTGGGGGATCCGGAGACGTTTCTCCTGGGCCTCCATGGGGTCCGTCCGCCCCACTTGGGGCATCAGAGTGTGGGCGGTACGGCTGCCGTGGGCGCTGTGTCCATGGCCCTGCCCCAGCTCATGCCCCAACTGCAAACGGACAAGCCGGTGCTGCTGTGGCTCCTGGAGGCCCAGGTGCTCAGCCGAGCGGAGTTGGACACCTTTGTGACCCTGCCCCGGCGCTGCCCCGGCTTCCATGTTGTCTGCGAGATGGGGGGAAGCCGGACGTTGCGCTGGCAGCCCCTGGCCAAGGCGCTAGCGGCTTGAGGCCGTGTTGGGCCATGCCCCTGAAGACGCTTTGCGCCAAGGTTGTTGGCGCAAGTTGATTTGCGGCGCCAGCAACCAGGACTTGGCCACCGTTACGGATCTGGCCTGGGTCTACACCCGTGCGGGCATCCATTGCATTGATGTGGCCCCGGATCCAGCGGTGGTGGCCGCCGCCCGCCAGGGCATGGCCGCGGCCTTCAAACTGGGTCAACCACCCCCATGGCTCATGGTGAGCCTCAACGACGACACGGATCCCCATTTCCGTAAGGCCCATTTTGACCCTCGCCATTGCCCTGCGGATTGCCCCCGCCCCTGCGAGGCCACCTGCCCGGTGGCGGCCATTTCCCCTGAGGGTGTGGACATGGCCCGCTGTTATGGCTGTGGGCGTTGCCTGGCGGTGTGTCCCCTGGGCCTCATTGAGGAGCGACCCTGGCGTTTGCAGCGGTCCCAGCTTCTGGAGATTCTGGAGGCGTGCCAACCGGACGCCCTGGAAATCCACACCCGTCCTGGTGCCGTCGCCCCATTTACCCAACTTCTGACCCTGCTACAGCCCCTGCTGCCCCGCTTGCGGCTGTTGGCGGTGAGTGCCGGCGGCCCCTTGGATCAGTTGATTCCCTATCTGTGGCAACTGCACGGGTTGCTGGTGACGCAGCCTGTCTCCCATCTCTGGCAACTGGATGGCCGCCCCATGAGCGGGGACCTGGGCCGCGGCACAGCCCATGCGGCGGTGGCGTTGGCCCTTGGCGTGTCTCGCCATGGCCCTCCGGGACTGTTGCAGGTGGCCGGGGGTGTCAACCGGCATACCCACGCACTTCTGCAGCGCCATGGCTTGGCCGGTCATGGAGGGAAGCCCCCGGCGGTGGCAGGCATGGCCTTTGGCGGTGCCGCCCGTCAACTGCTGAGCCCCTGGTTGACGGCTGCCCAGGCGCGGGGCAAGCCCCTGCATCAGCACTCTGATCTGGCGGACGTGGCCGTGGGGCAAGCCCAGGATCTCTTGAACCTGCCGGCCGGGCTGATTGCAGAAAAGACTCCAGCCTATTGTCGCCCGTGAGCAGCGGTTCACCAGTGATCCGGGTCACCTGTGGCTTCCGCCTCCATTGGTTGGCTAGTTTTAGCGTCAACCAACCACAGGGCAGACGTTGAACTCAGTGAACCCGGTGCCAGAAGGTCTCTTAACTCTTGAGGATCGACAGGCGGCAGTTGATCGACTTGCAACCCACTTTGCCCACGGCCACCTCACCGACACAGAACTGGAGCATCGACTCGACCTTGCGTACGCGGCCGACACGAGGGCTCAACTCACGGCGCTGGAGTCGGATCTTCCTGCCCTTGCTCCTGAAACCCGTCTAGCGCCACCGTCTGCTCTGGGCGCCTTCATCGTCTCCATCTGTGGAAGGACGGAACAACGGGGCCGATGGAGGCCAGCTCGCACGACAACAGTGCTCACCATGATGGGGAAGACAGTTCTGGACTTCCGTGAAGCCGTCATTGGAACGAGCAGGATCGCCCTGCACCTGATCACCGCCATGGGTGGTGTGGAGATTATCGTCCCAGCCGGTGTTCGCGCCAGATGGGCTGGCATTGCAGTCATGGGCAAGGTGAAGGTGGAGGAGAGCGTGGGGGTGTCGGCGCCGGATACTCCTCTCCTCTGGATCAGCGGCTTTGTCGTCATGGGCAATGTGAAGATCATCGAACGCCTGCTGCATGAAACCAGGAAACAGGCACGCCGCCGCTATAAGGAGACAAGGAAGATGCACCGCGGGCACAGGAACCCATTTCCCCCACCGGCTCAGCCAGGGGCGTAACTTGGAGATGTGCCCCATTCCCCGGCCATGGCCGTGCCAGTCCCCTGCGCCCCTGGCCAGCCCGGACTCCTCCAGCCCATCACCATTCGCGAGCGGCGGGTCACCGATGATCTGGACCATCTGCTGGCGGTGTTGCCGGCGTCTCTCCAACAGCAGCTCGCTTCAGCGGAGCGGCGCCAGGACCTGCTGGAGGTGGTGCTGGATTTGGGACGTCCTCCCGAGGCCCGCTATCCAGGCTGGCGGCTGGACCTGGAGGATACTCCCCTCAGTCGGGAGGCATTGGATGGGGTCCTTGCCCGAGTGGGGCGCTTTGGTGGCGATAATCGGGCCGGGATTGCGCGGACCTTGCATCGCATCAGCGCCATGCGCAACCGATCAGGAGAGGTGATTGGCCTCACCTGTCGCGTGGGGCGGGCTGTGTACGGCACCGTGGCCATCGTCAGAGATCTGGTGGAATCCAATCAATCCATCCTGATCATGGGGTATCCCGGCGTAGGCAAGACCACGGTGCTGCGGGAAATAGCCCGGGTGCTGGCTGACGAGATGGATCGGCGGGTGGTCGTCATTGACACAAGCAATGAAATTGCCGGTGATGGGGACATTCCCCACCCAGCCATTGGGCGGGCGCGACGGATGCAGGTGCCGGATCCGCAGCATCAACACCGGGTCATGATCGAGGCGGTGGAGAACCACATGCCCGAGGTGATTGTCATTGACGAGATCGGCAGCGAGCAGGAAGCCTGGGCAGCCCGCACCATTGCCGAGCGGGGCGTGCAACTGGTGGGTACGGCCCATGGCCATCAACTGGCCAACCTGATCAAAAATCCCGCCCTCCGTGACCTGATTGGCGGCCTCCAGGCGGTCACCCTGGGGGATGAAGAAGCCCGCCGGCGCGGCTCGCAGAAAACGGTGCAGGAGCGCTGTGCCCCGCCCACCTTTCCCCTGGCGGTGGAAATGCACAGTCGCGACTGCTGGCATGTGCATTGGAACGTGGCCCGCACGGTGGACGGCCTGCTGCGGGACCGCCCTGTCCAGTCCCAGGTGCGGCGTCTGGATGAGCGAGGTGTTCTTCACGTGCAAAATCCTTCCCCATGCCCCCCTGGGCTGGTGGATCCCGTGGCATCGTCCACGGAGCAACCTGCACGTCCCGCTAGCCAGGACGATCTCCCCCTGCACATCTACCCCTCTGGCGTAACCCCCCGTCAACTGGACGCACTCATCCAGGACCGGCAACTACCAGTCCTGGTGGTGCGCACGGTGGATCGGGCCGATGCGGTGCTTTCCCTGCGCAACAGCCTCAGTCATGACCCCAGCGCCCGGCGGACAGCCAAAAGCTTGGGGGTTCCCATCCACGTGATCAAGTCCGCCAACTCACCTCAACTGCAAAGAGCTCTGGAGAGGTTGCTGTTGCGCTTCCGCGCCAGGGGCAACGTGGTGTAGGATTGAATGGTTCAGTTCCCAGCAGTGGGCCGTCGCCAAGTGGTAAGGCAGCGGGTTTTGGTCCCGCCATTCCTAGGTTCGAATCCTAGCGGCCCAGTTGATGCCCTGGGTGTTTGCCGCCGGAGTGGAGCGAGGCGAGGGGCTCCGTGATGCGGACCAGGCCTTCCCCAATTGGTGGAAGAGCAAAAGCAAGGCTCCCCGCCGGTTCAAGAAGCGGAGCGACCGCCAAAGCATCCGCACTTGTGGCAAGGAGTTTAGGGCCACAGACAAGGGCCTCCGTTTTCCCAAAATCGGGGAACTCCGACTTCGCTGGAGCCGCCCCCTCTCTCCTCCCAGCTCTGTAACAATCATCAAGGACTGCGCAGGGCAGGTTGTTA
>NZ_FITM01000095.1 GCF_900047545.1 Candidatus Synechococcus spongiarum | reverse complement strand
CCTGGCAACGGCGGCAGATGTTGGCCGCTCTACCTCTCTCAAGCGGCAGACCCCTCTGCAAGAGATAGGGCGGAACTGACCCCCTTCACTCGGTGAATACTCTAGAAGTGGTGAAGGCGCTTTCCACAACCACTTAAACAAATCCCTTCCCATCACGAACCATGAAGCTACCCGTAGACGAGTACAGACAATGATCCCCAGAAGAGTACCAGCGCAATCACAAATAACAGAGTAAGCAATAAAACAATGATGATAAATAACCAACTCAATAATAAAACCGCTGATTCCCGGACTACAGAGAGCATCCGGCGGCGCCTGCTATTGGTTTTGGTGGAGGGGCCATGTCTGCCAAGCCAGCGCCAGCAGTCAGGCTGCACCCTGACTCCACTTCCCCACAGGTCATTCTAGGCATGGGCTGTTCCCATCCGCCAGGACTGGAGCCTGAAGCCCCATCATGCCTACGTGGTTGTTGCCGTCACTGCCTACAGGTGGCTTGACACCCCTTCTTGTTACCCTGGGGGCGATCTGGGCGGAGATCAAGGCCAGTGAAGCCAGGCAAAACAAGCGAATTGACGAACTGCGTAGTGACCTGAAAGACGGCCTGGGCAAGCTGGAGGCCAAGGTGGATCACCTGATTGAGCGCCACGTGGGAACCACCAGCTAATCCCTGCCTTCAATGAGTGGATGACCTCCGTGACGAAGTGAAGGGTCTCCCCTTGAAGATCATGGAGATGCTGCGCAAAGCCTCCCACTAACCCTCCGTCAGGCCACACACCGTCCTTGACTGGTCAAGCCCGCAGCCAGTGGGTGGTTCCGTCGGGACAGTCAACAAGGGTGATTCCCTGGGAGAGCAGTTCGGCGCGGATGCGGTCTGCCGTGGCAAAATCCCGATTCTGCCGAGCAACGCGGCGCTCTTCAATGGCGGCAGCAACGGCGGCTTCGTCTCCAGGTACTGGCCCAGTCTCCGTGGCGGCGCCGGCCTCCAGCCCCAGCACCTCGGCCAACTCCACCAGGCTGCGCCAACTCCCCTCCAGACCGTGATCCTGGGCCGTCACCTCCCCACCCCGCTGGAGCCGATGGGCCAAAGCCCGCAGGGGGCGGGCCAGGGAAAACAGCACCGCCAGGGCGCCGGAGCTGTTGAGGTCATCATCCAGGGTGCGGGCAAAGGCTTCGTGCTGGTCCTGGCAGCGCCGCTGGGGATCGCTCCAGCCCAGTTGGGCGCCGTGGCGCTCACCCAGTTGCAGGGCAATCTTCAAGCCCTCCCAGCCACTGGCGGCGGCGGCCAGGGCCTCCCGGGTGAAGTCCAGTGGTTTGCGGTAGTGGGCCTGGAGCGCGAACAGGCGCAGGGCCATTGGGTGGATCCCCTCGTCCAGCAGGGCCTGGATGGTGGTGAAATTCCCCAGGGACTTGGACATCTTGGCTGCGTCCACGTTGACCATGCCGTTGTGGAGCCAGAAGTTGGCCAGGGGGCGACCCGTGGCCGTTTCCGACTGGGCAATCTCGTTCTCGTGATGGGGAAAGATCAGGTCCGCGCCACCCAGGTGAATGTCGATGGTGTCCCCAAATGCCTCGTGGACCATGGCGGAACACTCGATATGCCAGCCGGGCCGCCCCACACCCCACGGAGACCCATAGCCGGGCTCGCCGGGTCGGGACCGTTTCCAGAGGGCAAAGTCGAAGGGATGGTGTTTTCTGTCCGCTTCCGCCGCCACCAGCCGCCCGCTGGCCCCTTCCTGCTGCTGCTGGAGATCGCGCCCACTCAACTTACCGTACTGCTGAGCTTTCATCACGGCAAAATACACGTCCCCATCGGCGGAATAGGCCGCCCCCTTGGCCTCCAGCCGGGTGATCATGGCCTGAATCTGATTCAGGCAACGGGTGGCTCGGGGGTAGTCGTCGGCCCGCAGGATGTTGAGGGCGTCCATCTCCGCAAAGAAGCCGGCAATGTTCCGCTCGGTGACGGCTTCCATGCTGCTGCCCTCGGCCTGGGCCCGTTGGATAATTTTGTCGTCAATGTCGGTAAAGTTCTGAATAAAGCGCACCACAAAACCTTGCCATCGCAAGTAGCGGCGCAGAACATCCCAGACGATATAGCTGCGGGCATGGCCAAGATGGCAGGCGTCATACACGGTGACCCCACAGCAATAGATGGAGACAGCGGGTGAATGGCGGGGGGTGAAAACCTCCTGGCGACCGGTGAGGGTGTTGTGGAGCCTGAGAACCACTGGAGGGCAACGGGGTCGGCAAACCAGGCTACTTGGCCTCCATCCAGTTGGACCCTGAACGGGCCTCCACCCGGAGGGGCACCCGCAACGGCAGAACGGTTTCCATGGTGTGGCGCACCAGGTCCATGACCTGGGCACAGGCCTCCGGCGCCGCCTCCAGCACCAGTTCGTCATGGACCTGAAGCAGCAACCGGGCGGGCAGGGGGGCCAGCACGTCGTGGAGCCGCACCATGGCCAATTTGATGATGTCGGCGCTGGAGCCTTGAATGGGGGCATTGGCGGCGGCGCGCAATTGCTGGGCTTCCAGGCCGCCACGACGGGCCTGGTCCAGATCAATGGCCATGGGGTCGTCACCCCGGTACCGCCCCAGCCCCTGGGGAGCAAAATGAAACAGCCGGCGGCGGCCCAGCAGAGTTTCCACGTACCCCTGGCTGAGGGCCAGGCGCTCCTGCAACTCCAGAAATGCAAACACCCGCGGGTAGCGGCTGCGGTAGCGGTCCAGGAACTCCTGCGCCTTGGCCCTGGACACCCCGGTGG
The DNA here is from genome assembly GCF_900047545.1 of Candidatus Synechococcus spongiarum. Taxonomy (GTDB): domain Bacteria; phylum Cyanobacteriota; class Cyanobacteriia; order PCC-6307; family Cyanobiaceae; genus Synechococcus_B; species Synechococcus_B spongiarum_C. Next base: position 11,002 of record NZ_FITM01000095.1, on the reverse strand, counting down.
TGCGGGCAAACCGCTGGGGACCCATGCCGTAGATCACCCCGAAGTTGATGGTTTTGCCCAGGCGACGCTCTTCGGCACTCACCTCTTTTTTGTCCAGCAGCACCTGGGCAGTGAGTGCATGGACGTCATCTCCCCGGTTGTAGGCCTCCAGCAGCAGGGGCTCTTCACAGAGATGGGCCAGGATCCGCAGTTCAATCTGGGAATAGTCGGCGCTGATCAACTGCCAACCGGGCTGGGGAAAAAAGGCCTGGCGCACCTGACGACTGAAGGCCGTGCGGATGGGGATGTTCTGGAGGTTGGGGTTACTGCTGGAGAGGCGCCCGGTGGCGGTGACCGCCTGGTTGAAATCCGTATGTACCCGACCGGTTGTGGGATCCACCAGGGCCGGCAGGGCATCCACGTAGGTGCCCTTCAGCTTGCTGAGGGTGCGGTGCTGCAGGATAATGTTCACCACCGGATGATCCCCCGCCAGGCGCTCCAGCACCACGGCATCGGTGCTGTAGCCAGTTTTGGTCTTGCGGGACTTGCGCCGATCCAACTGGAGTGTCTCAAACAACAGTTGCCCCAGTTGCTTGGGGGAGGCCAGGTTGAAGGGGCGCCCTGCCGCCCCATGGGCCTGCTGCTCCAACGCCTCCAACTGCCGGGCAAGTTGTTGTGAGAGCGTCTGCAGATAGCCGCAGTCAATGGACATGCCGGTGGCCTCCATCCGGGCCAGCACCGGCTCAAGGGGCATCTCCACCATGGCGAACAACTGTTCCAGTTGGGGGCCTGCCGTGGCCAGGGCCTGGCGGAGGATGGTGGCGAGCCGGCGGGTCAGATGCACGTCCATGGCACAGTATTGGGCCGCGGCCTCCACTGCCACCGCGGCAATCGTCTTCTGGTTGCCCACCAAATCCTGGAAGCTGGTGGGTAGAAAGCCGAAGTGACGTTGCGCCAGATCACTGAGGCCATGGCGACCGGCGGGATCCAGCAGGTAGTCCGCCAGGAGGGTATCCATCACCACCCCGTTGAGGCGCAAGCCGTGGTGCAGAAGAACGAGGCGGTCGTATTTGGCGTTTTGCAGGCATTTGGGGTGTTTCTCACTGGCCAGCCAGGGCGCCATGCGGGACAGCACCAGGTCCAGATCCAACTGGGGACTGGCGTCCTGGTGCCCCAGGGGGATATAGGCCATGTCGTTGTTGTTCTCTCCCCAACAGATGCCAATGCCCACCAGTTGGGCCTGAAAGGGATTAAGGGAGGTGGTTTCCGTATCCAGGGCCACGGGTTCCGCCGGATTTTTGGACGCCTCCAAGCACTCCAACAGCGACGCCAACGCCGCCTCCGTGGTGATCAACCGGGGTGCAAGCCGGGGGCCACTGGTTTCATGGCCAGCCTGATGGTCAGCCCCAGAGTGGTGGGGTCCGTGAGGCACCGCCGTGGTGTCACCGCCAAAGCAGCGGCGAAAGGCGCCCAGTTGTCGGCTCAGGCTTTGCAACTCCAACTGGCGCAACTGGGTGGCCAGGGCCGCGGCATCCAGGCCCACCAGGGCCAGAGGGGGCGGCTCCGCCAGCGGCACGTCCACACGGATGCGGGCCAGAGTGCGGGAGCGAAAGGCGCTGTCTCGATCAGCCTCCAGCTTTTTGGCGAGGCTGGGCTTGACGGTCACCAGGCCACTGTAGATGGCGTCCAGATCCCCATACTCCGCCAACAGGGTGACGGCGCTTTTGGGGCCGATGCCCCACACCCCGGGAATGTTGTCGCTGCTGTCGCCGGTGAGGGCTTTCAGGTCCACCACTTGGTGGGGAGCCACCCCCAGCCTCTGCCGCACTGCCGTCTCGTCCACCAAGCTGATTCCACGCCCCCCATAGGGACCGCCACCCATGTAGAGGCAGGCCACGTCCTTCCGGTCGTCCACCAGTTGAAACAAGTCCCGATCCCCACTGAGGATGCGCACCCGCCAGTCCTGCTCCACAGCCTGCCGGGCCACGGCAGCGATCACGTCGTCGGCCTCAAAGCCGGGGGCCGTGCATACGGGGAGCCTCAGGGCCTCCTGGAGCAGGTGTTGCAGGTTATGCACGTCCTGATGGAACTCCTCCGGCGCATCCCCACGGTTGGCCTTGTAGGTGGCATCCAGGTGGTGGCGAAAGGTGGGCTGCCCGGTATCAAAGGCGATGACCACCCCCTGGGGTTGCAACGCCTGGGCAGCCTCCAGCAGCGCCTTGAGGAAACCGTGGGTCACGCTGGTGGGAATGCCGCTGCTGGTGCTCAGTCCCCCGTTACCTTTCGCCAAGGCATAGTAGCTGCGAAATGCCAGGGAATGGCCATCCACCAGAAGCAGAAGTTGTGCGTCAGCCATGGTCGAGACAACAGGGCCAGACCACAAGCCTGCCATGGGCTGTGCGGCGCCCATGGCGAATGTCATCAGCCTGGGGATGCTGGCTGACGGTGGAGCGCGGCCCAGGCCTGGGCCGCAGCGGCTTGCTCCGCCTGGCGGCGGGAGGGACCGCGACCCTGGCCCAGCAGTTCCCCGGCCACGTGTACCCGGGCGGCAAACCGCCGGGGATGACCGTGGGCAGCCTCCACCTCCTCGGTAACGTATGTGGGCAGGCAGGCATGGGTCGCCTGGCTCCATTCCTGGAGTGCCGTTTTCCAATGGTGGAGCTGGGGCTGGCTCAGCAGTTCCTGGACCAGTGGCAGCCAACGGGATTCCAGCCAGGGGTACAGTTCCCGCAACCCGTCCCCGCCCCCAAGCCGCAGGGCCTCATGGAGGCCCCCCAGCAAGGCTTCACAGCTTCGCGCCAGGATGGCTGTAGTTGCTGTGGAGTCGTGCCGGGCGTGAACTCCCATGTGGATCAAGGGTTGGAGATCCATGGCCTGGCCCAGGCGGGCCAACTCCCGGTTACTCACCAACTGGTTATGCACCCGGGACAATTCACCCACAGGGAGTTCCGGCCAGTGTTGACGAAGGAAGCCGGCCGCCAGCAGGCGGAGCACCGCATCCCCGTGGAACTCCAGCCGCTCGTTGTCCATGGCCAAGCCTGCGGAGCGGTGGGTCAGGGCTTCCTCCACCAGCGCCAGTGCTGGGGGGTGGCAGAGGGAATCCAGGCTGAGGCGCTGCAGCAGAGCCTGGAGCCGGGCTTGGCGCTGGGAGGTGAGGGAAGGGGGTGGAAAGCAGGACATAAGCCGGGTTCTGTTCCTGGGGAGGTCTCCATGGAATGCATTCCTCCCCAGGGGCGACCATCTCTCTAGGACCTGTGTTACCACAGGCCTCAAGCGGCATGTTTGAGCAGAACCGGCACATGGCCAACCTTGGTTCTTCGCCTTGCTCCCGGCTGGGGTTTACCGAGCCAGCACCTCTCGATGCTGCTGGTGCGCTCTTACCGCACCTTTGCACCCTTACCTGTGCCGGGGCAAAAGCCGGGGCCATCGGCGGTGTGTTTCTGTGGCACTATCCTCACGGTCACCCGCACTGGGCGTTACCCAGCAGGCCTGGCCATGGGGGAGCCCGGACTTTCCTCAGCACGCGCCGAGCAAACTCGGCCGTGCCGCGGTCGCCTCGCCTCCTTTCCGTCACAAGTGTATGGGGTAGTCTGGCTCCGTGGTGTTCAGTGTGACGCCTCTGTGACGTGCTGACGCTGTTGGGGCTGTGGCTCAGTTGGATAGAGCAGGGCTTTCCTAAAGCCAAGGTCGTGGGTTCAAGTCCCTCCAGCCCCGTTCCCCAATCGTGGCCCCATTGCCAAGACTCTCCATGACGTTACGATGGACCAGTTAGCGGGTGAGACCGTGACCCAGCTTCATGCTCTGCGCCTAAGGCTGCTGGTGCAGCAGGAAAGTAACCGCATCATCCACGAGCAGATTGAGGAACTGGACCTCTCGGTGGTGCAAGCCCGGAGTCTCTGTTGGCTGGCCCTGCTGGCGGAGGCCCACGAGGAACAGGCCAGTGACGCGGAACGGCGGGGGAACACGGAGCAGGCGATGGGATGGTTTGCGGATGCCATGCGTTTGCGAGACGCGATCCAGTTGGTCAGCTCTATTGAAATTCCACTTCCCGAGGAAATTTTCCTTCCCGGGCACAGCGAGCACAAGCACTTTGGTGAAGACATGCCCCACCTCAAGTAGTCCCAGGCCGGGCTGACGGTCTTGCCAACGGCCTCAATCCTGCGCTCCCGTTGCCAAAAACCCGGATTTTGGCTGAAAAGTTGTCTTTTTCGTGTCAGAGGTTGACCATCAACGTCGTTCCCTGGCTAAAGTACAATCAGTTCCAGGTGGGAATTTGTCTGCACCATCCGAGGGATACTGCCAGTGTCCGGATTGTAAGCGATTTTATCGGGAGCATGATCGCCTGATCCGCGAATACCCCACACTGCGACACCAACAGGAGTTGATCTGGACCTCCCTACAATCGTTCCGTACCCTGGCGGTCCGTGTTCTGAAGGAGTTGCAGGAGGAGGAGGCCAAAGCCGTTGGCCTGGAAGATAGCGCCTCCGCCAATGAAGGGATGGGTAAGAAGCATGCCATCATTGCGGAACTGGAGAACATCAATGCCTACCTTTTCTCCGTCGAGGCACTGCTGGAGCGAATCTTCACCACTAGGCTCCCCGACTCCGTGGAATCCAAGTTTCGGGAAGTTGCCGGTGAATTGGCCCCTGATCCCCTCAATTCCGACCGTTTGCGCTTGAATCGCCTTCTCCACAAAACGCTGGACTTGGCCGAGTGCGATAACAACCAGGACACAAGTCAGACCTAGGCTTCAGGATTCATCACGGGGAATCCTGCTCCAGGCGCACGGCGTACCACTGCACCCGCTGGCCGGGAGCCACCTCCAGTTCACAGGCGGTGTCCAGAAGATGGGCGGCCCGTGCCGGGATGTCGGGAAGGTGGCGAAGGTCGGCGGGCACGTGGTCCATGGCGGCCAGAGTCCGTCCCAGCCAGGCGGCGGTTTCCCTTTGATCAGCCATCCACTCCACTTTGCCAGGCTCCAGGATCACGTAGTGATCCATGGCCCAAATCATGGGATCAGCCATGGTTGCTCGGGTCGGAAGGCGGAGTCCGGGCAGGCTCACCACGTCCCACAGCCCCATAGAGCTGATCCCGCCAGGCAAAAAGAGGTTCAAACAGAGGATGATCCGCAATGCCGGGAACACCACGGCCCCCCAACTCGGCCCCGGCGGCGGCGGGAAATTTCAGCCCGTAGAGCTGGGCTGCTACGGCAATGTCCGTCGTGCAGTACTGCTCACCAAGGAGAGGTTGACCATTGGCCACAAGGGCTGTCAACCGCTCCAGGGCCTGCTTGAGTTGCTGAAGGCCTGTGTGGGTGAAGATCTGGCTGATGCCCGCCACCATGTCCCCCGGCAGCGCACCCATCACATCCCGCAAAGGTGCCGGTGTGGCTTGGGGGAGCAGGGCCTTGCGCAGGTGATTGTCCTGGCTGACGGCTTGCAGCAGGGCCATGCGCGCCCCATGGGCCAGGGTTGTATCGGCCCAGCTTTCCCAGATCAAGGCCCGGGCCCGCTCCTGGGGATCCCCAGGCAGCAAAGGTGGTTCGGGCGCCTTGCTGTCCAGATGGCGGGCGATGGCCACGGATCCTGCCACCAACACGTCTCCGTCTTGCAGCACCGGCACTTGCCGCTGCCCGGAGCGACGGAAGAGGTCCACTTGGCCAACACCGGGGGTGACCTCCTGCACGGCGTAGGGAAGGGCCTTGGCGCTCAACAGCAGACGAGCTTTCTCGCAAAATGGAGAGTGACGGAATTGAAAAAGTTTCACAGGAGCCCTTGATGGTTTGCCACACTCTTCCCCATGCTCGCGGGCAAAACATAGCCTTGGGATGATGCCATGGGAAAGCTGCTCGCCACCCTGACCAAGTACCCCCGCTTTCTGCTGGGGTTTGTCCTGGGCATCTTTATCTCTGCCGTCAGGCCCTTTCTGGATTGGGGGCGTCGCAGCCCTCTTGCTGCCGTGGCCCTGATCGGCGCCGTCATCAGCGGCGCCATCTGTCTGATGCAGATTCTTGATGCCATGCTCGTGGTTTCAGGAGAAGCATAACCCATGGCGCAGGAGCGACGGGTCATGAGGGTGGCGGCCTTGATCAAGCGAGAGCTGGGTCGGATGCTGAGCGGCCAGCTTAGGGATGAGCGGTTGACTCGCTCCATCATCACCATTACCGCCGTGGACGTCAGCGGGGATCTGCAGAACTGCAAGGTGTTTGTCAGCCTCTATGGAGGAGAGGAAGCGGGGCAGGAGGCAGCCCTCAATGGTCTCAAGGCCGCCAGCGGCTTCTTGCGCAGCCAATTGAGCCGCCGTTTGGAGTTGCGACGATGTCCCAAGCTCTGGTTCCACCAGGATAAAAGCACGGAAGCTGCCACAACCGTGTTGGGTCTTCTGGAAAGACTCCAGGGGGAGGACCCTGTCCAGGAAGATCCAGGCAGCGGCTGACCAGGGGGACGGCCCTATGGATGGACCGATTGGGTCTCAGGCTCGGGCTTGCCGGTTTGGGCTGAACCCCGAGTCAGTAGATTGAGGAGAGCCTGGCGATCCTCTTGGTCAAGCTCCCCATGGTTGTCCCAACCCAGTGTGAACAGTGTGGAGTCAACGGACAGCATGGAGGGCTTGTGGAGAGGCTTAAAATTATTCCAAGAAAAGGAAAGTAGTTCGGAGGAATTCAGGATTATTTAAGATGTGAACGACAGTTGCCCGGCATGCCACGGGCGGTGACGGGCATTGGGCAATACTGGTCTTCGGCAAGATAAACACTGCTTTTGCTGGAGTGCCTCGGCGTTGATGTCCCGTGATCTTGGCTTTGCCCTGCTGGAGCTCTTGCTGGCCACCGGGTTCACCATTGCTGCTGTAAGACTGCTGGTCATCAACGGTCTGGAAGGGCTTGCCCAGGTTTTAGGGTGGTCGGCCAAAACCAAAGGTCAAATTCTGGGCTATGCCACCAGCCTGCCGGAGTTGGTGGCGGTTTTGGCCACAGCGCTCAACGGCCGGGAGAGCTTGGCGGGGGGCTTTTGGAATATCGCCTCCAGCAACGTGATCAACCTGGTGCTGTTTCTGGCTGCTGTGGTGTTTTATCTGCGCCACTGGGAACTGCTCAACCCCCGTTTCATTGAGGAAATCAGCTTCTGCGGTTTCTCGGTGCTGTTGCCCCTGGTGCTGGCCGCCACCGGTGTCCACCCTTCTCTGGCGCTTGGCCTGGCTCTGCTGGGTTGCTTCCTGGGCTACCAACTCCTGGACCGTAACTTGGCGGAGTTGCAGGGGAAGCGGGGCCAGGAGTTTGAGGGGCAGCCCCTGGATCAGGGCGAAGGGATCGCAGCAGATCACACACAACACAGCCGCAGGATGGCCCTTGCCTTGTTGATGACGGGATCCGTAGTGCTCACCATCGCCGGCCACCGCTTGGGCAACAGTGCCGAACTGCTCATTGAGGCCATCAAACTGCCCGCCTGGCTGGTGGGCTGCTGCCTGGGGCTGGTCACGTCCGTTCCGGAACTCACGTCTTTCTTTGAGCTCTACGGCCGCAGCACAGGCCAGGGGGAGACCCGCAGTCTTGATGCCACCCAGGCCAATCTGGACACGTTGGTGAGTTCCAACATGGCCAACATCGGCCTCATCTATCCCTTGGGATTGGTGGTCTTTCAAGTGAGTGAGTGGCTGGGGTTGGATGCATTGATCGGGACTTAGGGCTGCAGGGGGATGCGGCGCCAATAGGTACCGTCCTCCACGGCCCGGTTGCGTTGCTGCAGCACGGCCATATCAACAGGAACGACCGTCACCTGCCGCTCCCGTCCCTGTCGCCACACATCCAGCCTCAGCAGCCCCCCCACGCCCGCAACCTCCACGGCCTTGAGCAGTTCCTCCGGGTTGGTCACCTTTGTCCCCCCCGCTGCAAGGATCACGTCCCCGGTGCGAAGTCCCGCCTGCTCGGCAGGGCTCAAGGGCAGCACGTTGGCCACCAGCACCCCTTGGCGCTCCGGCAGCCGGAAGCCACGGTCACTGTTCCGATTGAATTCACGGGCCAACTCGGGCGTCAGGGGACGCAAGCCGATCCCCACCATGGCATGGCTCACCTTGCCTGTCCTGATCAGCTCTTCGGCAATGCTGCGGGCCCGGTTGATGGGAATGGCGAAACCCAGGCCCGCCCCCGGCCCACTGCGGACCAGGGTGTTGATGCCAATCACCTCACCGGCGGCATTGAGCAGGGGGCCACCGGAGTTGCCGGGATTGATGGCCGCGTCCGTCTGGATCAACTCCAGCCGCTTGTCGGTAATGCCCAGCTTGCTGATGTTGCGATTGAGGTTGCTGATGATTCCCATGGTAACCGTGTTATCCAGCCCGAAGGGATTGCCCACCGCAATGGCCCAGTTCCCCACCTCCACGGCATCGGAATCCCCCAGGGGAGCCACCGGCAAGGGGGTGGGGGACGTCACCCTCACCACGGCCAGATCGGTCACGGAGTCCAGACCCACAACAGTGCCGTCCAGGGTGCGGCCGTCGGTCAGGCGCACCTCCACCTGATCACTGCGTTCCACCACGTGGGCATTGGTCAGGATTAACCCCTCCTCCGCAAAGATGACCCCTGTTCCCTGCTCCCGTTGGGTGCGCTGCCTGGAGGAGGGGCCGTTCTCGAAAAACTGGTCAAAAAACTGGTTAAAGAACGGGTGCCCCAGGTCCTGGGAGGGCAAGCGCCCAACGGTCACGGTGCGCACTATGTCAATGCGCACCACGGCGGGTCCCGCCCGCTGCACCGCCTCCGTTACAAACGACTCGGGCATGACGGGCTCCCGCTGGGCAACCCCCGTGGGGGGGACCGCCAGGGAACCCAGCCCCAGGCTCAAAACCAAAACAACAGAACGGCAGCCAAGGGGAGAGGAGGGCCAACACCATGGTGCTGGCGGTAGCGGAAAGGGAAGTGCCATGATCATCATGTAGCGCGTGTAAGCCAGCCATGAGCCAGATCATTCCCGTAGTCTATGGAATCTGTTTTGTCTTGCTGCTGGTCCAGGCCATACGCCTCATGGGTCGTGGGTTTAGCGCAACCAGCAGCAGGAAGGACCGCGCCTCCACCAGGTCGGTCACCGTCCATCCGGAATTGCTGGATCAGGAGGGCAACCTCCTGGAGGACGAGTTGCTCACGGTGCGTTTCACCGGGGATAACGAACCGCCAGCAGCAGCCAGCCCCGATGAGCAGCCGGATGATTCTCCCCCCTTGGCCCCCCGCTAGGGCAACAGCTCCTTGGGGTGTCTCAACCAATGCACCAGATCCCGTGAACAAGAGAATGCGAACCGTTGCCGCGGTCTTGAAGGGCTTGAAGCTCCCCCCCCGCTTCAAGCTGCGGCAGGTGAAGGAAGACCCGATCCGCCTTGAGCTGACCCTGACCCCCGCCTACGGCAAGGAACCCATCCTGGTGGGCTTTGTGGAGTCTCAGGATCTGGTCACATGGCGTGATCGGGATGGACGCACGCCCCGGGACCTGCAAGGCACCTGGGACTGGACCGTGCGCCACGGCACAGTGAGCACAGGGGGCTGGAATCCCTATTTGAAGGAAGCGCTGCAAACCATGTTCGAGACCGGGCTCCCCGCCTACCTCTACGAGGAGGTTACGGGCGAGGCCTATCACCCGGTGGACGGCACCCGGCACGTACGCTAGATGTTCCAGCACGTGCCCCAGGTGCTCCAGTTCGAGGCTGTCTTCTCCCCGGGGCGTGGTTGGGATGAGAACACAGGAACAAGTTCTCAATAAACATGGCATTTTGGGCCATGGCCAGACACACTGGAAACAAGGTCTTTGGGTTTCCTTTATGTTTCGTCCCCATCCCCCGGCCAGGTTGCTGGAAAACCCCTTGATTACGCTCCTCACCGCCACGGGCCTGGTGAGCACTCTCACCTTCTCTTGTGTGGTGGCCCTGTGCTGACCGCCTGCAATCTCCTGTAATCCTAAATATGGCGCGCACCGTTGCTCTGCTGGGTTTGGGCCTCTGGGGTCAGTGCCTGGCCCAACTCTTCCGTAGTGCCGGGCATCAAGTGCAGGGGTGGAGCCGACGATCGGGTGGTGACCCTGGAGACTGCCTGGCGGGGGCTGATCTCCTGGTCAGCGCTGTTTCCATGGCGGCCCTGCCCGACCTGGCCCCCCGGCTCGGACCCGTGATTCCCCCTGGCCTGCCCCTGGTGAGCTGTTCCAAGGGTATTGCCGTTGATACCTTGTTGACGCCTCTCGGCCTATGGGACCAGTTCTGTCCCCAGGCTCGAGGCTTGGTGCTCAGCGGACCCAATCTTTCCGCTGAATTGCGCCAGGGCCTACCGGCAGCCACGGTATTGAGTTCCCACCACACAGCCCTGGCCATGGAGTTGCAGCATGTGCTCAGGTGCCCGCAACTGCGCATTTATTGCAACGACGATCCCCGTGGCACCGAACTGGCCGGTGCATTGAAAAACACCATGGTAATTGCCGCTGGCGTGTCGGACGGCCTGGGCCTGGGGAGCAATGCCAAGGCCTCCCTCCTCTGTCGTGGCCTCAACGAGATGGGCGTGGTGCTCAGCGCCCTGGGTGGTCAACCGCGGACTCTCTACGGCCTGACAGGATTGGGAGACCTCCTGGCAACGGCCAACAGCCCTCTGAGCCGCAACTATCGCTTTGGCCTGGAGTTGGGTCGCGGTAAAACACCGGCAGCGGCGGAGGCCTGCTGTGAGGGCACCGTCGAGGGCATTCCCACCACCCATGCCGTTGTGGCGTTGGCAGAGCGCCACGGCTTTGCCGTACCCATTGCTCAACAGGTTCTCCACCTGCTTGAGCAGCGCACCACCCCCAGGGAATGCGTGGTTGCCCTGATGGAGAGACATCTGCGGCCTGAGGCCCAAGTTGCCATGGAGGTGGGGTTTTCACGGCAATGAATTTGCCCGCGCCCCTTCACGTTTCTAAATATTTCGTTACACTTTGAGCAGTGACCCCGCTGGGCCATGTCTGATTCCCCTTCTTCCCGCTTCGGCTTTGTTGACTTCGCAGAAACCTGGAACGGCCGTCTGGCC
>NZ_FITM01000092.1 GCF_900047545.1 Candidatus Synechococcus spongiarum | reverse complement strand
GCCAGAAGGGGTGCTGATGATCGATGCCACCTGCGTCAAAGCCCATCGCACTGCCTTCAGACTTAAAAAGGGGTTGCCGAACCTCGCTTGATTGGTCGTACCACAGGGGTCCTCACCAGCAAGCGACCTGTGGTGTGCGAGCGAAAGGACGACCTGTCCGCCTTCTGCTCAGGGAAGGGCAATGCAGAGGCTTGACCGATGCTGACCTCCTGCTGAGGAATCTTCCAGAAGCGAACGTATGGATTGGAGGTTGAGAACCTGTTTGCCAAGTCCAAGGACTGCCGCCGCATTGCCACCCGCCATGACCGCTGTGCCCATCTCTTGCCCTCTGCCGTCCTCCTGGGCGCCACACTCATCTTCTCGTTATGAATCCTGACCCTGGGCCGGGCGAGCATCCCCCGCGAAGTGGAAACCCACCTGAAGGAGGAGGCAACATGCCGAATCTGAGAAGGAATCCCTGCCCTCTCAGGGCGCGGGGGGACGTCAACACATCTGTACGTACTTGTTGATGGCACGGGGAACCCGCTCAATCCACAGTGCCGCCAGCGGCCTGGGCCCGGGCCCGGGCCCGGCTGGCATTCTCCTGGGCCTGAAGTTTTTCCGGAGTGTTGATTTGTTCTGCAACATGGGCCAATTCGTTCCGTGCGGCGGCCAAGGCCTGCTCGGCTTCGGCCCGATCAATATCGGCGCCCAACTCGGCCCCATTGACCAGCACGGTGACTTCATCGTCAATCACCTCGGCAAAGCCCCCCATCAGGGCAATGGAACTCCACGTGTACCCCTCCCGTAGCCTCAGCACACCCACATCCAGGGCGGTGAGCAGGGAAACATGGCCCTTGAGCACCCCCATTTGACCAGTGGTGCTGGGCAGGATGACTTCGTCAGCCGTCCCATCAAAGATTTTGGTGTCTGGGGCAAGAACCCGAACGGTGAGGCTCATGGCAATACAAAGCAGCAGGAACAAAAGAGGGTCAGCCCTTGACCATGGCCTGGCCCCCAAGGGCATGGGCGGGATTCAGGCCGTGGTTTCCGCCTTGATCTTCTCCGCCTTGGCTTTCACCTGGGCAATGCTTCCCACCAGGTAGAACGCTGCCTCCGGCAAGTCATCCAGTTGGCCGGAGAGGATTTCCTGGAAGCCCTTGATGGTGTCTTCCAGCTTGACGTACTCCCCGGACTGACCCGTGAACACCTCAGCCACAAAAAACGGCTGGGAGAGGAACTTCTCGATCTTGCGGGCCCGATCTACGGTTTTGCGATCCTCCTCCGAGAGCTCGTCCAGACCGAGAATGGCGATGATGTCTTGCAGTTCCTTGTAGCGCTGCAGGGTGGACTGCACGGCCCGGGCGGTGGCGTAATGCTCGTCACCCACCACGGAGGGCTGGAGCATGGTGCTGGTGGAATCCAGTGGATCCACGGCCGGATAGATGCCTTTGGATGCCAGGGCGCGGGAAAGCACCGTGGTGGCGTCCAGGTGGGCAAAGGTGGTAGCGGGGGCTGGATCCGTCAGGTCGTCCGCCGGCACGTAGACAGCCTGGATCGAGGTGATGGAGCCTTCCAGAGTGGAGGTGATGCGCTCCTGCAACTCACCCACGTCGGTGCCCAGGGTGGGTTGGTAGCCCACGGCGGACGGCAGCCGCCCCAGTAGAGCCGATACTTCGGAGCCGGCCTGCACGAAGCGGAAGATGTTGTCGATGAACAGCAGTACGTCCTGCTTGTTCACGTCCCGGAAGTGCTCCGCCATGGTCAAGGCGGAGAGGCCCACCCGCATCCTGGCGCCGGGGGGTTCGTTCATCTGCCCGTAGCAGAGGGCCACCTTGGATTGGCTCAGGTCATCGGCATTGATGACGCCGGACTCCTTGAATTCCTCATAGAGATCATTCCCTTCTCGGGTGCGCTCACCCACGCCACCGAACACGGACACACCACCGTGTTCCTTGGCGATGTTGTTGATCAACTCCTGAATGAGCACAGTTTTGCCCACCCCGGCGCCGCCGAAGAGGCCCACCTTGCCCCCTTGGCGGTAAGGGGCCAACAAGTCGATCACCTTGATGCCCGTCTCAAAGACGCGGGGCTTGGTTTCCAGGTCCGTGAGGCTGGGGGCAGCGCGGTGGATGGGGGCGGTCCGGGTCTGGTCCACCGGACCACGCTCGTCCACGGGCGCCCCCAGCACGTTGAAAATGCGCCCCAGGGTGCATTCACCCACAGGGACGGAAATGGGTTGCCCCGTAGCCGTCACCTCCATGCCCCGCACCAGGCCGTCGGTGCTGCTCATGGCCACCGCCCGCACGGTGCGGTCCCCCAAAAGCTGCTGCACCTCGCAGGTGACCGCCATGCCCTGGCCCGCCGGGTTGGTGGCTTCGATGTTCAGGGCATCATAGATGCTGGGCAAATCACCAGAGGCAAACTCCACATCAACAACAGGTCCAATGACCTGGCGGATGGTTCCTTGGGTTGTGGACGCAGCGGCGGTGGCGGTCATAAAGAAGGGACTCGCGGGTGGAGTAGAGAATGCATGGGCACTTTACCACCGCACTCATATGGGTTGTGGATCGGGTTGTGGGGAGAGTTCGGTCAACCGCACTGGCCAGCCCTTGTTGGGCCAGCCTCTACGCCCTAGCTTGGCAGTCAAGCGCCGAGAGTGCTAACTCGTGGCGTCAACCCGTGGCTTGCCTGGTCAGGGCTGGCCAGCCCAAGGTCAACCCAACCCGGCAACCACCTTGGTCTTCAGATGCTGAAAGTCTCTAATTTCCTTTCCCCATGGCAGCAGTCAATCTCAGCGTTTCCACCGTCAAGCCTCTTGGTGACCGCGTCTTCGTGAAGGTCTCTGAGTCCGAGGAGAAGACCGCCGGTGGCATCCTCCTTCCCGATACCGCCAAGGAGAAACCCCAAGTGGGCGAAATAGCCCAGGTGGGGCCTGGCAAGCGCAACGACGACGGCACCCGACAAACTCCGGAAGTGAGCGTTGGCGATCGTGTGCTCTACAGCAAGTACGCAGGTACGGACATCAAGCTGGGCGCCGATGAGTACGTCCTGCTCAGCGAGAAGGACATCCTCGCTATTGTCGGCTGATTTTTTCTATCTCTTTTTCCCTTTCAACTTCTCCGAACGACACTTCCCATGGCCAAGCGCATCATCTACAGCGAAAGCGCCCGCCGCGCTCTGGAAAAAGGCATTGACACCCTTAACGAAGCCGTTGCCGTGACCCTGGGTCCCAAGGGCCGCAACGTGGTGCTGGAAAAGAAATTCGGTGCACCCCAGATCATCAACGACGGCATCACCATCGCCAAAGAGATCGAACTGGAAGATCACATTGAAAACACCGGCGTGGCCCTGATCCGCCAAGCGGCCTCCAAAACCAATGATGCCGCTGGTGACGGCACCACCACCGCCACAGTGCTGGCCCACGCCATGGTGAAGGCCGGCCTGCGCAACGTGGCCGCTGGCGCCAACGCCATTTCCCTGAAACGGGGCATCGATAAGGCTGCCGATTTCCTGGTGAGCGAGATTGAGAAGCACGCCGTACCCGTAACGGACAACAATGCCATTGCCCAGGTGGGCGCCATTGCTGCCGGCAACGATGCCGACGTGGGTCAGAAAATTGCCGACGCCATGGACAAGGTGGGCAAGGAGGGGGTCATCTCCCTGGAAGAAGGCAAGTCCATGAGCACCGAACTAGAGGTGACCGAGGGCATGCGCTTTGACAAGGGCTACATCTCCCCCTACTTCGCCACCGACAACGAGCGCATGGAGGCGGTGCTGGAGGAGCCCTACATCCTGCTCACCGACAAGAAGATTACCCTGGTGCAGGATCTGGTGCCCGTGCTGGAGCAGATCGCTCGCACCGGCAAGCCCCTGCTGATCATTGCCGAGGACATCGAGAAAGAAGCCCTGGCCACCCTGGTGGTCAACCGTCTGCGGGGTGTGCTGAACGTGGCCGCCGTCAAGGCGCCGGGCTTCGGCGACCGCCGCAAGGCCATGCTGGAGGACATGGCTGTGCTCACCGGTGGTCAGATGATCACCGAGGACGCCGGCCTCAAGCTGGACAACGCCAAGCTGGACATGATGGGCACCGCCCGTCGGGTGACCATCAACAAGGACACCACCACCATCGTGGCCGATGGCCATGAGGCCCAGGTGAAGGAGCGCTGCGAGCAGATTCGCCGTCAGATCGACGAGACGGAGTCCTCCTACGACAAGGAGAAGCTGCAAGAGCGCCTGGCCAAGCTGGCCGGTGGCGTGGCCGTGGTGAAGGTGGGCGCCGCCACGGAAACCGAGATGAAGGACAAGAAGCTGCGCCTGGAGGACGCCATCAACGCCACTAAAGCTGCGGTGGAAGAGGGCATTGTTCCCGGTGGCGGCACCACCCTGGTGCATCTGATGCCCCAGCTTCAGTCCTGGGCCGAGGAGAACCTCTCCGGTGAAGAGCAGACCGGCGCCATGATCATGGCCTCGGCCTTGACCGCTCCCCTCTGCCGCATTGCGGACAACGCCGGCATCAACGGCGCCGTGGTGGCGGAAAACGTGAAGGGTCGCCCCTTCAACGAGGGCTACAATGCCGCCAAGGACGCCTACGAGGATCTGCTGGCCGCCGGCATTGTGGACCCGGCCAAGGTGACCCGCTCAGCCTTGCAAAATGCCGCCTCCATCGCCGGCATGGTGCTCACCACCGAGTGCATCGTGGCGGATCTGCCCGAGAAGAAGGAAGCCGCTCCCGCTGCTCCCGGTGGCGGCATGGGTGGAGACTTCGACTACTGATTGCCCCAGTGGTTCGGGTCCTGTCCCGGGATCTCTACCGGCGCCTCCTGCGGGGGGCGCTTTTTTGTGCCTGCCCCAGCGTGTGGTGACAGCCTGGCCTCCACCTACCGGTTCCTGAGGGGCTGGGCGGAACCACAGCGCTGGGCGCCGGGCATCTCGGCATCAAAGATCCTGTTGGCATCCGCCTGGGAGGGGGCCTCAACAATCCGGGAGTAGTACTGGGAAGCGCCGATGCGGTAGCGGATTGTCCAGCGTCTCATGGGCATGGTTGTCATGGGTTGTACAGGTAGCCCATGGTGCCATGGGGGTGGCAGGGCTTCTTGTGCCCACTGGCTTCAAGGTTGTAGGGACACAGCACTACCCTGGCCTTGGCGCAGCATCAGCCAATCCGTGAATCCCCATGCTGTCAACGTCCAACGGGGTGTGCTATGGGGCGCGCCACCCAGCAACCATTCTGTGGTGGTGGTCGGTGATCTTCACGGGCTGGCCGGAGCCCTGAAGGACATCATCGATCAAACCTGTTTCACCGGCTGCACACTTGTTTTCGTTGGGGACTACATTGATCGTGGCTGCGATGGGGATCAGGTTCTTCACAGTATTCACGGCCTGACCACCAATCCGTCTGCCCACGGTTATGGGCAGGTGGTCGCTCTGCGTGGGAACCATGAAGACATGATCCTGCGCGCCCGCAATAGCTCCCAATGGCTTGCGTGCTGGCAAACCAGCGGAGGACGCACCGAAGATTGGCGCTGGCTCTGTGAGCATCAAGGCTGGGATTGGTTGGCGAGCCTGCCCCTTCTGTATCAACATCCCAAGGACATCTTGTTTCGAGGGAAACCCCATCGTCTGGTTGTCTCCCATGCCAGTGTGAACCGCCAGTACAACCTGGAGGACCAAAAAGAGCAGGACCTCCTCTGGCGGCGAGAGGTTTCCGGCTACCGCCGTGACACCCTGTGTGTCCATGGACACACTCCCCAATCAGGGGGTGTGCCCTTCCTGCGGAACACGCCGACAGGACCTGTGTTGCTGATTGATACAGGGTCGGTGAAAACGGGGATCGTGACAGGTGCGAGCTTTGATGAAGTTTGTAGTTGATGAAGCGTCCCCATGTCAGGAAAGGTGTTTCTGCACTTCCCCTCCCCGGATCGACAAAGGCGGCACCCAGATTCGAACTGGGGATAAAGGATTTGCAATCCTCTGCCTTACCACTTGGCCATGCCGCCAGAACGGAGCCGTACTCCCTCCATGCAGCACTCTAGCAAGCTCCCTGCCCCTCCCCTGTTGGTGCTTAGCAATGGTCATGGGGAAGACCTGATTGCCGCCCGGGTGCTCACCGCCCTGCGGCAGCAGGAGTATGACGGTCTGATGGAAGGCATGGCCCTGGTGGGGCTGGGGGCTGGGCTGGCGTCCGTGCCAGGGTTCCGGGCCGTTGGGCCACAGCAACAACTTCCCAGCGGTGGATTTAGTAATCAAAGCCTTACGGGGCTGTTGCAGGACCTGTGGGCGGGATTGGCAGGTCTGGCCATGGGCCAGTGGCGCTGTATTCGGCAGTGGCGTGGTGCCCATCCCCAGGGGGTGGTCTTGGCGGTTGGTGATCTGTTCCCCCTGGTACTGGCCTGGGGCAGTGGTCTGCCCTACGGCTTCATCGGCACCCCCAAGAGCGACTGGACCTGGTGGACCAACTGGGGAACCACACCCGTGGCGGATACCTGGCACCGCTGCAAGGGCAGTGAATGGGACCCGTGGGAGTGGTGGCTGATGGGCCACCGGCGCTGTCGCCTTGTGGTGGTGCGCGATGGCCTCACGGCGCGGGGATTGCGGCGCCATGGCATTGACGCCCTGGCTCCAGGGAATCCCATGGTGGATGAACCGGTGGCGGAGATGCCCCTGCCTGCCTGCCTGGGCCGGCAGAGGCGGTTGCTGGTGTTGCCGGGCAGTCGCTTGCCCGAGTGTCTGATCAACCTCAAACGCCTGTTGGCGGCGCTGCCCCATCAACTGGCGGCCGTGCTGCTGCTGGCCACAGGACACCAGCTTGACCCCCAGACCCTCAGCACTGTGGCAACGAGCCAGGGCTTCTCCCCCTGTTCTCCCCCTGCGGATACGGGGAGCCGTCTGGCCTGGCAGCGGGAGCACCTGCTGCTGCTCTGGGGACCGGGCTGCTTCGAGGCCTGGTTGCCCTGGGCAGAATTGGGCCTGGCCACGGCGGGGACCGCCACGGAGCAACTGGTGGGCCGTGGTGCGCCGGCCCTGTCGTTGCCGGGTCCGGGTCCCCAGTTCACGCCAGGATTTGCCCGCCGCCAGAGCCGCCTGTTGGGGGGGGCCGTGATTCCCTGCTTGTCCCCCCGACAGTTCCGGCAGGAGTTGGCGCGCTTGCTGGCGGATTCCCAATCTGGCCGGATGCTGGGGCGCCGTGGCCAGAGACGCATGGGGCAGCGGGGCGGCAGTGGGGCCATTGCCCAACTGGTGCGCCAGCGTTTGCTCCTGCCCCATGGGACCATCAACCCCACTGCCCCGTTGTCATGGCCCTCTCCCAGCAAGGCGAATACGCGGTGACCTGCGCCCGCATCGCCTCACTTCTGCACATCTCCCTCGGCGCTGCCCGCCAGTGGCTGGATCGACGGGCCGCCCAGGAAGGGGTGCGCACCGTGGCGCAGCGGCTGGAGTTTGCCCAGGCCCAGTTGGCAACGTTGCAGGAGCGATACGGCCACCATGGCGAGCGGCCACCCATGGCCCAACTGCTGGACGAGACCGTCGCCAACCCCAGCCCCCTGCCGGAGGAGGAGTAGGGCGCAACGGTGGTGGACGTGGTAGTGGGCTTTGGCCTTCACGTCCTCCTCGCAGGCTCCGATTCACTCCTCGTCACACAGGGTGCAGGACTCGCCCAAGCCCTCGTGACGGAGGGTCAAGTCCTGCCTGGACATTGACAAACCGTTGAAAAATGATTATCGCAGGTTTGGCTCTGCCAAAAAAATCCTGTCTCACCTGTCTCACAGGCTTCTGAAAATGAAAGATTCAAGCTTGACCACGGGCTGTTTCAGTGCATTGAACACGACAATGCTCAGTGTGGGTGCTGCCTTTGCCCTCTCCCTTGGGGCTCCAGCCGCTCTAGCCGGCCTTGATACCTCTCGTTCCCTGCCACTAGACGACACACTCGTCAAGACTGCGAAAGGGCCTACTTGCCTCTCCTGGGAAGACTCTTTTAAGGAGATGGCTATTGAGTTCGAAGATTGGAGTGACTTGGATGCGGCCACGTGTGATGGATTTGCGGGTCTTGTTGCGGAAGAAGAGATCTTAGAAACAGCAGTTGTTTGGTAGACGTGACATATGTTCAACCAATACGAGATACGAGATACGGGTTGCCTCTCTGGGCGGGGCAGCAGGGTCTGAAATGCAGAAAACACGGCCTGTGGCCATCGTGAGCCCAGACTCCATGAACCAGCACCTGGAAACGGTTGTCATCTGCCCCTTGACGTCAAAGCTTCATAGGACTTGGCCCAGCCGTCTTCAGATTGACTGTGCAGGCAGGCCCAGCGAAGTTGTCGTGGATCAGATCCGTACCCTCAACAAGGAGCGTTTTGTGCGACGCATTGACAGTCTTTCCGATGATGATGCAAGGAAACTCCGCACCATCATCCGTGACCTCTATGCGCCGGAGGAGGAGGAGTAAGGCTCAGTGGTGGTGGACATGGTAATGGGCCTTGGCCTTCACGTCCTCCTCGCAGGCTCCGGTGCAGTCCCCATCACAGAGGGTACAGGCCTCGCCCAATCCTTCATGGTGGTGGTGATGGCTTTGCTGGGGAGCACCATGCTCGCTCTCAAAACCCAGCACCTGGGTGCGGTACTTGCACAGGGCGCAGTTCATGGCGTTGTCTCCCTCCAGAGCCTCCTGGGCGCGGGTGCAGAAGGTGTCCAGCACCAGGGGATGGTCGCTGAGGTAGGTGGCTTTGCGGATGTCCAGTTGGGGATGGTCGGCCACCACGCAGTCCACCGCCCGGTGAATGCGGCTCACCAGCACCCCGGAAAACAGGAAGTAGGGAAAAACCACAATGCGGCGGTAGCCCAGACCCACCACCCGCCGCAGGCCGTCCTCCACCTGGGGGAAGGTGACGCCGGCGTAGCAGGTTTCTCCCCAGCCCAGGCCCAGGCCCTCCACCAGCATGCGGGTGATCTTGGCCACGTTGCCGTTGGCATCGGGATCCCGTGAGCCACGGCCCACCACCAGCAGCAGGGTGTCCTGGCGCAGGGCACCCCCTTGCTCACCCCTGGCCTCCAGCGGCAAGGCCACGGTAATGCGGGCTGCTGCGGCGCGGACCATGCGGGCATCCATGCCCAACTCACGGCCATAGCGGATGGGCAGGCCGGTGGCGGCGCTATAGCGGTTCAGTAGGGTGGGAATGTCGTTCTTGACGTGGCCTGCGGCGAAGAGCATTCCCGGCACCGCCACCACCTGGTCCACACCGGCTGAGCGCAGCCTATCCAGACCAGCGGGAATGACGGGATGGGCAAATTCCAGGTAGCCGTGGGCCAGGGGATGGTAGGGCAGGAGACGCGCCAAGCCCGTGGTGAGTTGGGCAAACTCCGCCACGGCCTTGCGATTCCGACTGCCATGACCGCACACCATGATGCCCAGCTTGGCGGGGTCGCTTCCCCCGTCCCAACGCAACTGCATCGCCTCTCCTTGCCCCATGGTTAATTCAGTGCTCAAAGATGTTGCCAAAGTGCTGGCGATCCAGTTCCGCCAGCGTGGGCACACAGGTGAAGCATCGCTGGGCCAACTCCAGACGCTCCTCGCGGGCCAGCATCTGCCGCAAGCGATCCATGGCGCCCAGGAGGAAGCGCACGTCGTTGGCGGCATAGGCCAACTGCTGTTCAGTGAGTTGGTCCGCCCGCCCCCAGTCACTGCTCTGGGTCTGCTTGTCCAGCTCCACGCCGCACAACTCCTGGACCATGTCCTTGAGGCCGTGGCGGGGGGAATAGGTGCGGGCCAGACGGCTGCCGATCTTGGTGCAAAAAATGGGCTGCACCGCAATGCCAAGGCCCTGGCGGAGAGCAGCCACGTCGAAGCGGGCGTAGTGAAACACCTTCACGATATGGCCGGACTCCAGCACCTGCTGCAGGTGCGGGGCCCGGGTCTGGCCACGGGCAATGCGCACACAGCAGACCCGATCCTCCTGATCGGCGATCTGCACTAGGCAGAGACGGTCGCGACCATGGCAGAGTCCCATGGCTTCCGTATCTACGGCCAGGGCGTCACCGTCGCTGTAGAAGGAGGCCCACTCCCGGCTGAGATCACCGTCAAAGACAGCGAACCGGGCAGCTTGGCTAGGCATTTGACTGGGCATGGAACAGGCGGGCATGATGCAGAAGCTATCCCAAGCTTGCCAATTCCTTCACAAATCCACCTTGAAAATCAAAATGATCGGGACTAGGCCATGGATAGCCGTATAGGACCACATGGCTTCCCGACGTCAACTGGCCACCATGGGCCTCCCTGACATCCAGCGCTTTTTTGCCGAGCCACCCGTTCAATACCTGGGTCTTGAATTGTCGGTCTGCTGGATTCTGGAGTGCCTCCTCCAGAAAGACGACTACCCCACGGCCCTGACCAGCCAACTGGTGGAATTGCACCCCCATCTGCGCATCTCCGAGACCATACTGCAGCAGGCCATCGAGTTCTTGGATCGCCAAGGGGCCATCACCAGCTATGCCAAACGCTGCCCCAGCCGCGGACGCCCACGGCGCATGTTGCACTTGTCGGAGGCTGTCCATCAGGAGGCCCGGTCTCTGGTGACCTCGTGGCAACGCTGGCTCAAGGAGCCTACCCTGAATCCATTGTCGGGAGCCGGGCTGATGGCCGGCAGCAATATGACAACGAGCCTCACCACAGAGGATCAGCGACTGGCCGACGAGTTGCAAGTGGAACGTGGTCAGTTGAATCCCGCACCCTCTGCCTAGGGGAAAATCCGCCAGGCTATGGCCTACTGATGCCACAGCCTGGCCCCATGACTCCTTCCGTTGTCCTGCCCTCCACCCTGCTACTGACCCTGTTGCTGGCCACCGGGTTGGTGTTCTTTTTGCGGGCCTCCAGCAAGGATCGGACCATGGCCATGGTCGTCAGTAGCTACCGCCCCTCGTTACAGGTGTTGCGTGATTTGGACCACTGGTTGGCGGCGCGGGGCTGGCATGTGGTGCTTACCCACCCGGAACGACGTCACCTAGTCTATGAAGGTCATGTTGCCGCCAGTGTTCCCCTGGCCCTGTTGCTGGCGTTCCTGGGCTGTTCCGGTGGTGCCGCGCTGGGACTGGTGATGGTCCAGATGTTGCCCAACAGTGGCCCGTCGTGGCCCCTTGCTCTGGGCTTAGTGGGGGTGACGGCCGCACCCGTCTATTTGCGCCGTGCTCAACGGCAGGAGCAACTGGATCTTCGCTTGCTCACCCCCGATCAGGTGGTGCCCAGTCGCTTGGTGATGCGGGTCCATCGCGATGAGTTACTGGCCATGGAAGCCGAGCTGGGCAAGACCCTGCAGTTGCAGCTCACCCCTTGCACAACCGCAGTCTCGTTTGAATAATTCAGCCCAGGCCCGTTGCTGACACCCGTGCCCCCCCACTCCTTCCTGGCGTTCATTCTGCTGCTGATCAGCCCGGTGCCCCTGGCGCAGCCGTTGCTGGCCCAGGAGGCCTTGCCCGAGGCACCCTATGGGCAGTTCCGCAAGGTGGCAGTGAACACCGGAGAACGCTCACGGCTCACGGTGAAGAAGAATTGGCTGGGCAAGCGGCGCCCAACTCAAGCCGTGCCCATCCTTGTGCTGGCGGGCCATGCGGACTCCCAACGCATCAGCCCTGGCACCAGAGGCTATGCGGTGGCTGTTAACGGTGCGCGCCCCATGCAGCCCGGCATGACCGACGAGACCTTTTGGAACTTGAAAACAGCCCAGCGCATTGCCAAGCTGGGCAGGCAGCGGGGGCTCAATATCCGCTTCTACGACCCCGGCGTCCGCACTATCCACAACGGTGACGACCCCCGCACCAATTGGAGCCAGGGCAAGCGCCATGCGCAGGCAGGGGGCTATGCACTGGAGATTCATTACGATGCCTACGGCCGTGACGGCCTTGGCTCCGGTGTCATCCCCCGGGTGTATGGGGGGCAAACGACCATTGATGAGCACCTGGCGCGGGAATTTGGCTCCTTCCCCTGGGATTTTCGTGGGGTGCTGGGTGCCCCCAAGCGGGGCATCACCATATTGGAGGTGGGCAAGCTGGAAGGAGACCTGGAGAACAAGCTGCGGAATCCCGACACCCGGGATGCTGCCCTCAACACCATTGCTGATCGAGTGGTGACCACCATGGCCAAGGCCCTTGGCGTGCCCCAGTCCTTTTTCCAGATACCGTCGCTGCCCGCCTTGCCCCCCAGCCCAGGCACAACCATGGCCACGCAGCAGTCACTGCTCCCGTCCCATGCGTCAGCACCACCACCCATCCAGCGTTCAACACCGTCCACCCAGGGGCAGGGTTCAACCCAGGGCGCCACGGGCGCGGCAACGCCCCTCTAGTTCCCCATCCCCATGCCAATCACGGGGCCGCAGAAATTCCTCGTACAGGAGTGCTTCCCAACTGTTGGCTTCCGGTTGATAGCCATACTCCCAACGCACTAGGGGGGGGAGAGACATGAGGATGGATTCGGTGCGCCCCCTGGTTTGCAGGCCGAAGATGGTGCCCCGGTCAAACACCAGATTGAACTCCACATAGCGGCCGCGGCGGTAAAGCTGGAATTGACGCTCCCGCTCCCTGTGCTTCATGGCGTGCCGCGCCTCCACGATGGGTAAATAGCTGGGCAGGAAGGCATGGCCACAGGCCTGGGCCAGTTGGAACAACTGCTCCCAGTCGTGCTGAATCGGGCCAGTGTCACCACTGCGCTGGGCTGCCTCCCCCTGCCTGTTCTCACCCCGGTAGAGCACACCGCTGGGGTCCTGATAGTCGAAGAAAATGCCCCCCACGCCGCGGGTTTCCTGGCGGTGCTTGAGATAGAAGTACTCATCGCACCAGTGCTTGAAGACGGGGAAGTAGCAGGGGTCCACACCATCACAGGCCGTTTGCAGGGTGCGGTGAAAGTGGCGGGCGTCCTGGAGAAAGGGGTAGTAGGGCGTGAGATCGGCGCCACCGCCAAACCACCACACGGGCCCCGCCTGGAAGTAGCGGTAGTTGAGGTGGACGGTGGGGACGTAGGGGTTGCGGGGATGAAGCACCATGGAGGTGCCCAGGGCAAACCACCGCTGCCCTGCCGCCTCGGGACGCTGCTTCACAATGGCAGGCGGCAGATGGCTGCCTTCCACCTCGGAAAAGTTGACGCCCCCCTGCTCCAGCAGGGCGCCGTTCCTCAGCACCCGTGAGCAGCCGCCACCCCCTTCCGGTCGCAGCCAGCGTTCTTCCTCAAAGCTGCCGGCGCCATCTATCTTCTCCAGGGCTGCACAGATCCGATCCTGCAGACCGCAGGCAAAGGTCCGGAAACGCTCCCGTGCATCGGCCGGGGGCTCTGCAGACGAGGACGGGGAACGGCACGGGGTCTCTTGCAGAGAATGCTGCACCATGGGATGAGCGTGGTTCAGGCAAGATCTTGACACTTCCCCAACCTTCTCCCACTCCATGACCACCATTAGTGACGCTCTTGCCTGTCTGCGCCCCCTGACGGATGCGGGCAGTGGGAAAAGCCTGCTGGACCTGGAGTGGATTCGCAATCCACGGCTGCAGGGATCACGGGCCGTCATCGAACTGGCCCTGCCGGCCCATGCCAATCCCCAGCGGGACCGTATCGCCAAGGAACTGCGCGCCGCCCTGTTGAGTCTTGACGGCGTTGAGGACGTGCAGATTGAACTGGCGGCTTCCCCGGACCTAGCGACCACTGCCCCCCAGACCCGTCCCATTGCGGGCGTCAAGACGGTGGTGGCCGTGAGCAGCGGCAAGGGGGGCGTGGGGAAGAGCACCGTTGCCGTGAATCTGGCCTGTGCCCTGGCGGCCACAGGTCTGCGGGTTGGTCTGCTGGATGCGGATCTCTACGGACCCAACACCCCCATCATGCTGGGGTTGGGCGAGGTGGCCCCGGAGACAGTGGAAGAGGATGGTCAGCAACTGCTCGTGCCCCTGGAGAGCTGCGGGATTGCCATGGTCTCCATGGGGTTGTTGATCAATCCCGGGCAACCGGTGATCTGGCGGGGTCCCATGCTCAACGGTGTCATCCGCCAATTCCTCTATCAAGTGAAATGGGGCGAGCGTGACGTGCTGGTGGTGGACCTGCCGCCGGGCACAGGGGATGCCCAGTTGTCCCTAGCCCAGGCGGTGCCCATGGAGGGGGTGGTGATCGTCACGACGCCGCAGCAGGTGGCCCTGGCTGATTCCCGCCGCGGCCTGGCCATGTTTCAGCAGTTGGGAGTACCCATCCTGGGGGTGGTGGAGAACATGAGCTGGTTTGCACCGCCGGATCAACCCGGGAAACGCTATGCCCTGTTTGGTGAAGGGGGCGGCTCCCAACTGGCGGCCGAGACCCGTGTGCCCCTGCTGGCCCAACTGCCCCTGCAACTGCCGCCGGAGGAGGACCAACCCCTGGTGCTGTCCCAGCCGGACTCTCCCGCTGGCGTGGCCCTGCAGGGATTGGCGCAACAACTCCGCCGGCGCCTGGTGACTCCTTGCTGACGCCATGGATCTGTTCACGCACCACAGATCCAGCCGGTTTTCCAGCCGTTATCAGGAGCGGGACTTGGGTCCCCAGTTTGACTTGGTGCTTTGGGGTGTGCCCGTGGCCTTGATCGGTGTCTCCGGCCTGCTCATTGCCAGCACCCAGCGTCAGGTGAGCGGTGACGTGCCCTGGCTCAGCCATGGCGCCGCCGCCATGGCGCTGCTGGTGGCCCTATTTCTCGTCGTCTCCCGCACCACGGTTCTCCACACTGCGTTGTTGGCCATCTGCAACCACTGGCTTGGCCTCCAACTGCATGCCCCGCGGCTCAATAGCAGAGCGGCCAGCCTTCTCACGTTTCCCCCACTGTTCTTCAGTGTCGTGAGTGCCACGCTCATTGTCTGCAAGCTGACGGGTGTGGATGGCCTCTGGCTGGACCACTGGACTACGGGGGTTGTGGGCCTTGTGCTGGCGTTGTGTATATCCCGTCTTTCCCCTGAGCTGTTGTCATTGCGCAGATCTCGACACTGGCAGGAGGCCCCCCACGGCTCTGGTCCCCAGGGGGACTGGTCCAGGGGGGGCGGTTGGGTATCGCTCGCCCTGCTGGCACTGCTGCTGCTGGGCACTGTTGCGGCGCTATTGGCGGTCAACCTGGTGGGCACCAAGGCCCTCGGCGCTCAGCGTTGGCTGGCCCTGGGTCCATTCCAGGTGCAGCCATCGGAGTTCGCCAAGCTTGCCACCATTGTTCTTGTGGCCGCCATTCTGGATCGGTTCCCCATCCAGAAACCCATGGACCTGCTCCTCCCTTTTGGCGTGATTCTGGTGCCGTGGGCCCTGGTGCTGGTCCAGCCGGATTTGGGCACGTCTCTGGTGTTCGGGGCCGTGTTGTTGGGGATGCTGTATTGGTCCGCCATGCCTTGGCAATGGCTGCTGTTGCTGTTATCCCCCCTGCCCACAGCGCTCCTGGGTGGTCTTCGACACACGGGATTGCCGGGCATCCTCGTGGTTCAGGTGATCTGGATTGCCGCCATGGGAATCATGGCTTGGCGCCATCTGCCTTGGCGTTGGAGCGGTGCTGCGCTGACGGCAGTGACGTTGATGGCAACATCCTTGTCCACACCCTGGCTCTGGGAGCATGGGCTGAAGGACTATCAGCGGGATCGCCTGACCCTGTTTCTGAATCCCTCCATGGATCCGCTGGGGGGGGGCTACCACATCATTCAAAGCATCATCGGCATTGGTTCCGGCGGCTTTGTAGGCACCGGCCTGCTCCAGGGGCAACTGACCCGACTTCAATTCATTCCGGAGCAGCACACGGATTTCATCTTCAGCGCCCTGGGAGAGGAAATGGGGTTTGTGGGGTGTTTTCTGGTGGTGTCAGGGTTTGCCGCCTGGTGTTGGCGACTGCTCAAGATCGCCACAGTGGCCAAAACAGACTTTGAATCATTCCTGGTCATTGGCATCCTGGCCATGGTGATGTTTCAAGTGGTGGTGAACGTGTTCATGACAACTGGGTTGGGGCCCGTGACCGGTATTCCGTTGCCGTTCATGAGCTATGGACGTTCTGCGCTACTGATGAACTGTCTGGGGATCGGCTTGGTGGCCGCAGTGGAGCGACGCGGCCGACAGACGCGGCCGTTCTCCTGATGGCGCAGCCCGGCTTGAGAGCGCTCCATCAACTGCTCTGGCGGCACTGGAGCGGCGAGACCACGACGGAGGATGGCGCCCGTCGTCAATGGTGGGCAGCCTTGCAGGTGATCCAGGAGGACTTGTCTGCCCAACTGGGGGAGGCCCCGTCGGGACAGGAAGGGGTCTGGCTGGCGGCGCCCCTGCCAGCGCTCCATGAGCCCAACCTGCTACCAGCACTCCAGGGATGGGTGTGGGTGCCGGAGCGCTTCTCTCCATGGGTCTTGAACCTGCCCCTCCTGCCGGGACAGGCCACGGATGAAGCGGACCCCTGGTCCCCGCTGACACTGCAACCGGACGATGGCCGTGACCCCTTTCTTGTGCTGGTGACCCGTCATCTGCAACTGGCCATCTCCCTGCGGCCTGTGGCTGACCAATGGGCGCTTCTGGTTTGTTTTGACGGGGCTGTGGTATTCCAGGCACTGGAACTGTTAAGGCGGCGACTGCTCCAGGAGAATCCCCGTCATGGCCGGAGACTGCGGGGGGTTTTGGAGCGACTGGGTCCAGTGACCATGACGGATAACCTGGTCAGTGAGCGGCGCTTCTGGTCCGCGTTGGCCTGCCGTCTCGCATCCATGCCCCCCAGCCTCACGGTGACGGCATCCCCCGTGGCCTCCTCCCCGGGGGGGGCGGACCAGGATGCACTGGAGCCCAACGGAACCACCACGGAGTTGGAGTTTCTGGAAGCTCTGTCCCACGGCATTCGCACGCCCCTGGCCACCATCCGTGTTTTGAGCCGTGTTTTGAGCCGCCGCGCCGACCTGGGGGAGGACGTGCAACGTCAACTGGCGCAAATTGACGCCGAATGCACTGCCCAGATTGATCGCTTCGGGCTCATTTTTCATACCGCGGAATTGCAGCGGCAGCCCAAGGCGCAACAGTTGCTGTCCCGCACGGACCTGGCCAGTCTTGTGGAGCAGCAACACAGTCGGTGGCAGCAACAGCTTGAACACGATGGTCTTCAGATTCAGTTGGAGCTGGAGCAGAATCTCCCGGACGTCATGAGCGATCCCCTGCTGTTGGCACCCGTGCTGGCTGGCGTGGTGGAGCGCTTTGGTCAGGGCCTGCGTTCGGGAACCACCCTTCACGTGATCCTGAGCCGTGCCGGCGGGAAATTGCGCTTGCAACTCCGGGGGGATAGCCAACATGGTCGGGACAAGCCTGGCGAGACTCATCTCGGTGCTGTTCTCACCTGGGAGCCGGAGACAGGGCGCCTCCACCTCAGTCGTTCAGCCATTCGGCAACTCTTCAGCAGTTTGGGGGGACGCATGGCTGAGCGTGGCCCCCAGCAGTTGACCCTGTTTTTTCCCCTGGCCCAGGGTCTGTGACCAGAGTTCCCGGCCCTTCTTTCCACGGCATCAAGCTGTAAAGAGGCATTCACAGTGGAAGGAACACTGGAGGGGCTGTTGCTAGGGTTCCCTCACGTCTCTCCCCAATTCCCATGTCAGAGGTGCTCAAAGGCCAGCTTCCGGCCTATGTGGGTAGCACAGGCGGCCTGCTGGATGCCGCTGAAACTGAAGAGAAGTACGCCATCACCTGGACCAGTAAAAAGGACCAGGCGTTCGAGTTGCCCACTGGCGGCGCTGCCCTCATGCACAATGGGGAGAACATCATGTACTTTGCCCGCAAGGAGCAGTGTCTGGCCCTGGGCGCCAGCTTGCGCACCTTCAAGCCCAGAATCAACGACTACAAGATCTACCGCATCTTCCCTGACGGGGATACGGAATACCTTCATCCCAAGGATGGGGTCTTCCCCGAGAAGGTGAATGAAGGCCGTCCTATGGTCAACCACAACGCTCGCTCCATCGGCAGCAATGTCAACCCTGCCACCATCAAGTTCACTGGGCAGAAGTCCTACGACTGAACTGCCGCCCGGCTCTTCCGGAGAGTCCAGGGCGCGTGATTAGCCTTGAAGACATCAGACAGCGGGCCAGCCAGGGGGAAACCTTTCTCCCCATCTGGACCACGTGGTCCGCTGATCTAGATACTCCCGTTTCCACATGGCTGCGCATCAGCCCGGGCAGCCCCTATGGGGTGCTCCTGGAGTCCGTGGATGGTGGTGTTCATGTTGGCCGCTGGAGTGTGGTGGCCACCTATCCCCTATGGGTGTTTGAAAGCCGCGGTGACCAGAGTGTGCGGCGCTGGCGGGACGGCCGTTGTGACGTCTACTCCGGCAATCCTTTGGCGCAGTTGCGGCGCCGGATGGAGCCCTACCGCGCCAGCCCGGTTCCCGGCTGCCCTGCCCTGGGTCAACTCTTCGGCATGTGGAGCTATGAACTGATCCGCTGGATTGAACCCACTGTCCCTGTCCATGCAGCAGCTGAGGGGGATTGTCCCGATGGCCTGTGGATGCTCTGTGACCACTTGCTCCTGTTTGACCAGGCCCGTCGGCTGCTGACGGCAGTTTCCTACATCAACTTGCAGGATCAGCCGGATCCCCAGTTGGCCCGCTCGGACGCCCAACTCCGTCTCCAGCGGCTGCGGGACTGCATCTTGACGCCCAGCCAAGCCCACCAATCCTTGGCCTGGCAGCCCACAGCGCCTCGACAGACACCCACAACAGCCAATCGCAGCCGTGCCGACTTTGAAGCAGCCGTTGATCAGGCGCGAGAGCACATCATGGCTGGAGACGTGTTCCAACTGGTGCTCAGCCAGCGCCTGGAGGCCCAGCTTCCCCATGAGCCCTTTTCCATCTACCGCAGTCTCCGGCTGGTGAATCCCAGCCCCTATATGGCCTATTTCAATTTCGGCAACTGGCAGCTTATTGGCTCCAGTCCCGAGGTCATGGTCAAGGTGGAGCGCCAGGAAGATGGCACCCATGACGGGAAGCGACTGGCCGTCTTGCGGCCCATTGCCGGTACCCGGCGCCGTAGCCCGGATCCTGCAACGGATGCGGCACTGGCCGAGGAGTTGCTGGCGGACCCCAAGGAACGGGCTGAACACGTGATGCTGGTGGACTTGGCCCGCAACGATTTGGGTCGAGTTTGCCAACCGGGCAGCGTGCAACTCAAAGACCTGATGGTGATTGAACGCTATTCCCACGTGATGCACCTTGTCTCGGAAGTCCATGGCCAGTTGCGGGAGACCTGTGATCCCCTGGACGTGCTGGTGGCTTGCTTCCCTGCGGGAACTGTCAGTGGCGCCCCAAAAGTTCGCGCCATGCAGTTGATTCACGAGTTGGAGCCGGCCCGCCGTGGACCCTATTCCGGTGTCTATGGCTCCATGGATCTGCAAGGCACCATCAATCTGGCCATCACCATCCGCACCATCCTGGCCAGGCCCCAGGCGCCAGGTCAGTGGCACGTCTCTGTTCAAGCGGGCGCGGGGATTGTCTATGAATCTCAGCCCGCTCTAGAATACGAGGAGACCCTGAACAAGGCCCGTGGCATGCTGCGGGCCATCAATTGTCTGGAGGTGGACCATCCGTGACCACCCCCCTGCTGCTGAAGGGCTTTGAGGTGGAGATGTTCACGGGACGCCCCGATGGCACCGTTATGGGGTGTGCCGATGAGGTGGCCCGGGCGCTGCCTGGCTTCATGGTGGAGCCTGATCGCCGCAACCTGGAATACGCCACGCCCCCTGAGGCGGACTACCGCCAGCAGTTGCACCACTTGCTGAAACCCCGACGCGTCTTGCGTGCCTGGCTGCGGCAACGGGATCTCACCCTCCTGCCTGGCAGTTGCCTCAGCCTGGGGGATAGTCGCAGCTTTGAGCGCTCCGACTCCACCAATGCCTACCACGGCTTGATTGAGCGCACCTACGGCACCCGCGTGGCCACGGCCAGCGTTCATCTGAACTTCGGCATTGCCGACCCGGAACAGCTCATGGCTGCCTGTCGGCTCATGCGTTGCGAGGGGGCCCTGCTGCTTGCCCTCAGTGCCTGCTCCCCTTTTCTGGACGGTCGGGTGACAGGCGCCCACTCCCAGCGCTGGCGTCAGTTCCCCATCACGCCCGCCTGGGTTCCCCTCTTCCACCACCACAGCCACTACATCCAGTGGATGGAGGAGCAATTGCGCCTTGGCACCATGCACAACGTGCGCCACCTGTGGTGTTCAGTGCGTCCCAACGGCAGGCGTCGACCCTACGAGATTGATCGCGTGGAGGTACGCATCTGCGACTTGCTGGACGACCCTCTGGAGTTGCTGGCTGTTGCCAGCTTTTGTGAGTTGCGCCTGCTGCAGTTGTTGGCGGACCCTGAGCGCCAGGATCCACTCCGGGCCAGCACCATGGACGCCGATACCCTCGCAGTCTTGGCGGACCGCAATGACCAGGCTGCATCGCATCAATCCCTCGCGGCCCGCCTGCACCACTGGCGGGATGGCCATGCCCTGACGGCCGCCCAGTGGCTGCACCAGTCTCTCGACCATGTACAGGAGACGGCGAAATCCTTGGGTCTGGAAAGCTGGCTCCAGCCGCTGCACAGTATCCTGAGGGAAGGGAACCGCTCCATGCGTTGGCTTCGCTTCCATGGAGACGGAGAACCCATCCGCGCCATTCTCAGGCGAGAGGCTGCGTCCCTGGAGAGCCGTGAGCGTGAGCTACGCCAGCATCTGTGCGAGGAGACGCCCACAACAGCCTGCGTTGCGCCGACCACTTCCCTTGCCGCACCATGATCCTGGCGCCTCGTACATCTCGCGTTGACCTCCCCGCTGCAAATCAGCCAGCGGCGGCAGCGAGGCTTGACGCACCGCGGTTGCTCCAGGAACGGCTGGGCCTCATTGAGGAACTGTGGCACAGCGTGCTCAACTATGAATGTGACCAGGCAGTGGCATCCCGCCTGACCCACCTCAAGCAACTGTGCTTCAAGGCCGGCAGCGCAGACGCCATCGTTGAGTTGGTGCGCACCATGGACTTGAGGGAGGCCATCGTTGCTGCCCGGGCCTTCTCCTTGTATTTCCAGTTGGTCAACATCATTGAGCAGCAAATTGAAGAAGACCGCTATCGCTCCTCCATCCAGGCCGCCTACGCCAAGGGTCCGATTGTGGAGAATCCCTTTGCCCCACCCTTGTCTCTCAGTTCGGCGCCCATCCCTCTGCGCACGCTGTTTGGCCGTCTCCGCTGCCTCAACGTGCCGCCGGGCCAATTGGAGACCCTGCTCAACAGGATGGATATCCGTCTGGTGTTTACAGCCCATCCCACGGAAATCGTGCGTCACACCGTGCGCCATAAGCAGCGTCGGGTTGCGGATCTTCTGACGCGACACGCGCAACTGGACAGTGCCGGTCATGGGGAGGATCAGGAGTTGATCCGTCGTCAGTTGGAGCAGGAAATCCGTCTGTGGTGGTGTACCGATGAACTCCACCAGTTCAAGCCGTCCGTGCTGGACGAGGTGGACTATGCCCTCCTCTATTTTCAGGAGGTTCTCTTTGACGTCCTGCCCCAGCTTAACGGGCGCCTGCGGCGGGTCTTACAACGCAGCTATCCGGATGTGCAACTGCACAGCGAAGCTGTCATCACCTTTGGCTCCTGGGTGGGGGCTGATCGGGACGGCAACCCCTCCGTCACACCGGACGTGACCTGGAGAACCGCCTGCTACCAGCGCCAGCTCATGCTGGAGCGCTATATCGGTGTGGTGGAGACCCTGCGCACGGAACTGTCCCTCTCCATGCAATGGAGCCAGGTGGGCACCGATCTGCTGGAGTCCCTGGAACTGGACCGGCTGTGTTTCCCCTCCGTCTATGAACGGCTGGCAGCCCGGTACCGTCTGGAGCCCTATCGGCTCAAACTCAGTTACATCCTGGAGCGGTTGCACCGCACCCATGCCCGCAACAAGGCGCTGAATGAAGCGGGTTGGGACTCTCCCTTGCCCCAGCCACGGTCCAAAAACATTTCCAGCATCGCCCCCCTGGGCCAGGACCTGGCCGGCCCGCTTCACTATGGATCCTATGTGGATTTCCGCCAAGACCTGGAACTTCTGCAGAACAGCCTTCTTCACACGGGCTTGAGCAACACGGGCCTGGAGTCCCTGCTGACCCAGGTGAGCAGTTTTGGCTTCTCCCTTGCGGCTCTGGATCTGCGGCAGGAGAGTAGTCGCCACAGCGATGCCCTTGACGAGATCACGCGCTTTTTACAAATGCCGGCCTACGGAACCACGGATGAAGAGGCCCGGGTGCAATGGTTGCTAGCGGAGTTGCAGACCAGGCGCCCCTTGGTGCCTGCCGCAGTGGTCTGGAAGGACAGCACCCGCGAGACCCTTGACGTGTTCCGCATGCTTAAACGTCTTCAGTTGGAGTTTGGTGAGCGCACGTGTCGCACCTACATCATCTCCATGTGCGAAAGCGTCTCCGATGTGCTGGAAGTGCTGGTGCTGGCCAAGGAGGCCGGGCTGGTGAGCGCCCCGGATGATCAGGCGTCGCTCCTGGTGATTCCCCTGTTCGAGACCGTCGAAGACCTGCAACGAGCCCCACGGGTGATGGAGGATCTCTTCAGCATGGCCACCTACCGAGGATTGTTGTCCTGCTGTGGCCAAAGGGCAGAAAAAGACGGCCTGTTGCAGGAAATCATGCTGGGCTATTCCGATAGCAATAAAGACTCCGGATTCCTTTCCAGCAACTGGGAAATTTATCGCGCTCAGCAAGCTCTGGCGGCCCTGGCTCGAGGCCAGGGCATTCATCTGCGGCTCTTCCACGGCCGTGGCGGTTCCGTGGGACGGGGTGGCGGACCGGCCTACCAGGCCATTCTGGCCCAGCCTGGAGGCACCCTGGAGGGACGCATCAAGATCACTGAGCAGGGGGAGGTGTTGGCGTCCAAGTACGCCTTGCCGGAGTTGGCGCTCTACAACCTGGAAACCGTCACCTCTGCCGTCATCCAGAACAGCCTGCTGGGGTCCCGTCTGGGGGAACATCGCCAGTGGAGTGAATTGATGAGCCGTCTGGCCCAGCGCTCTCGCAGCCACTACCGGGCCCTGGTCCATGACGATCCCCACTTGGTGCTTTTTTTCCAGCAGGTGACGCCCATCGAAGAGATTTCCATGCTACAGATTTCTTCCCGTCCCGCTCGGCGCCGTGGCGGCGCCAAGGATCTCTCCGGCCTGCGGGCGATTCCCTGGGTGTTTGGCTGGACCCAAAGCCGCTTCCTGCTGCCCAGTTGGTACGGGGTGGGTTTTGCCTTGAACCAGGAGTTGCAAGCTCACCCCGAGCAGTTGGAGGTGCTCCGTGAGCTCTATGGCCGCTGGCCCTTCCTGCGCACCCTCATCTCCAACGTGGAGATGACCCTGGCCAAGGTGGACCTGCAACTGGCGGAACACTATATGAATTCCCTCAGCAGCGACAAGTATCGGGAAGCCTTTGGGAGCATTTTTGCCCGCATCCGCCAGGAGTATGAACTCACCCGCTCCCTGGTGCTGAAAATCAGCGGCCATCGGGAGCTGCTGGCGGAAGATCCGGGCCTTAAGCTGTCGGTGGAGTTGAGAAACTGCACTATCGTGCCGCTGGGCTTCATCCAGGTGGCGCTCCTGCGTCGGCTGCGGGAACAGGTGCGCCGCCCCCCCCTGCGGGAGGAGGAGGAAGAGCGCACCTACAGCCGCAGCGAATTGCTGCGGGGCGCCTTGCTCACCATCAACGGCATCGCTGCGGGGATGCGCAACACAGGCTGAGGAGAGATGACCATGCCCAAGCCAGCACCCGGAACGGCAGCGACCCTGCCAACAGGCTGGCTGATGTTGGAGGATCCAGATCGACCGGATGCTGCTGCCGTCAACCAGTTGCTTCAGTCCTGTGGTCAACCGGAGCGCAGCATCGAGCGGGTGGCCCTGGCACTGCAGCGCAGTGATCTTCTGGTCAGTCTTTGGCGCCCTGCACCTGGTGGTGCGGGCCACGAGTTGGTGGGTCTGGTGCGGGCCACCAGTGACCGATCCTTGAACGTGAACCTTTGGGACCTGTGCGTTCTCGACGATGTTCAGCCCAGGGCCCGCTACATCCACTTGCTCATGCAATCCATGCTGCTGAGGCTGCGCCGTGATCTGGCCGGGTGCAGCATTTCCATGATGACCACGGCGGAAGACGTGCCGGAACTGGAGCGCTTTGGCTTCCTGGAATCCCCCAACGGAATTCGCGCCATGGCGCTTCAACTCAGGCTGTGAGTTCAGGCCATGGGGGTGCAGGAAACCTGCCTGAGGAAGCGGGCATGGAAGGATTCGAACCCTCGGCTTTCAGAACCGGAATCTGACGCTCTATCCAACTGAGCTACATGCCCATGGGCATCATCCTAGTCCACCATGCCCTCCCTATCCAGGCTGGAACTCCAGCATTTTCGCAGCTATCGGACGGCGGCACTGCAGGTGAAGGCCAATCGGGTCATTGTTGTGGGACCCAACGGAGCCGGCAAGTCCAACATTCTTGAAGCTGTGGAGTTGCTGGCCAGCCTGCGCTCCCATCGGACCACCAGCGATGGGGACCTGATCCAGTTGGGACAGGCCTGTGGCTGGATCCATGGATGGATCGGGACTGACGGGCTGGACCACATTGGCCTGCATCTGCACCGGGGTGGGGGACGGCAGGGGTGGCGGAATCAACAACCTCTGTCCCGCCAAGTGGACCTGCTGGGCTCCCTCCGTTGTGTGTGCTTCAGCTCCCTGGATCTGGCCCTGATTCGCGGTGAGCCTATGGTCCGGCGTCAGTGGCTCGACCGGGTGGTGCTGCAATTGGAGCCCGTCTACGGGGAGTTGCTTTCCCGGTACGGCAAGCTGCT
Source organism: Candidatus Synechococcus spongiarum (assembly GCF_900047545.1). Taxonomy (GTDB): domain Bacteria; phylum Cyanobacteriota; class Cyanobacteriia; order PCC-6307; family Cyanobiaceae; genus Synechococcus_B; species Synechococcus_B spongiarum_C. Next base: position 24,763 of record NZ_FITM01000092.1, on the reverse strand, counting down.
GCGGCAGCGCTCCAGCCTGCTGCGACACCATGGGGGAAAATCCCTCAATCATCACCTGACGGTGCTTTTGGATGCCTATGACCAGCAGATGGCCAACCTGGGGGCACGGCTACACCGTCGCCGTCAACGGGCGCTGCTGCGGCTCAATCCCTTGGCCCAGCAGTGGCAGAGGACGCTGAGTGGCGAGCAGGAAATCCTTGGCCTCCTCTACCGCCCTGGCACCGAGCTTCTCCCAATCTCTGACGGGGACCAGGGGAACCAGGGGCTGGTGGTGTGGCAAGGGGCTTTGCGGCAGCAGTTGGCTCGCCAGCGGAAGGTGGAACTGCAGGTGGGATGCTGCCGCGTCGGACCCCAGCGGGATGAAGTAGCGCTGCAACTCAATGGGCAGGCAGCCCGCCGCTATGGATCCGCCGGTCAACAGCGCTGCATGGTGCTAGCCTTGAAGATGGCCGAGGTGGAACTGGTGACCCAGGTGAGTGGCGAGGCGCCGGTGCTGCTGCTGGACGACGTGCTGGCGGAGTTGGACCCGGACCGCCAACTCCTGCTTTTGGAGGCCATTGGCCAGCAGCATCAATGTCTGCTGAGTACAACCCACCTGGAACGTTGTATTGGGCCGTGGCGACGTGATGCCCAGTGCATCAGCGTCCGCCAGGACGAGGAAGGCTCAGTGTTGAGTCCCCTGTCAGGGGCCTGATTTAGGGCTGGGGATTGAGAGCTGGGGGCTGGACCGTGGTTTCGTTGGAGGGGGTTGGCTGTTGGCTGCCCAGAAAGAGCCATGCGCCTCCCGCGGCAACCAGAATGACCAGCACAATCAACACCAGTTCCCCCACGGTCAAGCCTTGTTCCCGCAGAGAAGGCGCAACGAGGTTGTGTGAAGAACGGCGATTGGAAGAGGCTAGAGGAATGTGCATCAGGGTGAAGACGGCGGTCACTGTTGCCTACAGCCTGCCCAGTCATGGGATGCAAAGGCAAGCCATAACGCTAAACCAGCCCATCACCCCAAGACAAGCCCCATTTCTTAACGAAGAGGCCATCCCACTTGCCGGAATTTGGTAGCAACTGCTATTATTTGTTCCTCGTTGACCTGATGCTCAGGTGGAAGTAAGGCCCCTCGGCCCGAAGCAACGCACCCTGTCCCACACAATCCGGAGGTGCATCCCATGTCCATCATCACCGTTCACTATCTGCAGCGGCATCGCCAAGAAGCCACCCGTCGTGCCAAGGAAATGGCCTACCGTCGCCGGGTTGATCTGCACGAGAAGTCAGTCTGCCTCCGCTGATCCGCTGTTGACCTCCGCCATGGACCATGGCCCGAAGCTCCCCAACAGGGGAGCTTTTTTGTTGCCTTGGTCAGTTGACCTGATCCTTGGCCAGCACCTGCTCCAAGGCGGCCACGTCCTCATCAGTGATCTTGGTTTGCATGGGGCAGTGCTTGGGACCGCACATGGAACAGAACTCCGCCTGTTTATAGATATCGGCCGGCAGGGTTTCATCGTGGTAGGACCTAGCCCGCTCCGGATCCAGGGAGAGTTCAAACTGGCGATTCCAGTCAAACGCGTAGCGAGCCCGACTTAACTCATCATCACGATCCCGGGCTCCGGGACGATGGCGGGCAATGTCTGCGGCGTGGGCAGCAATTTTATAGGCAATCAGGCCTTCCCGCACGTCTTCGGCATTGGGGAGCCCCAAGTGCTCCTTGGGGGTCACGTAGCACAGCATGGCTGTTCCATGCCAACCCGCCAATGCGGCGCCAATGGCTGAGGTGATGTGGTCATAGCCGGGAGCAATGTCGGTCACTAGGGGACCCAGCACGTAGAAGGGTGCTTCGGAGCACTCTTCCATCTGCTTGCGCACGTTGAATTCAATCTGGTCCATGGGCACATGGCCTGGACCCTCCACCATCACTTGAACGTCGTGCTCCCAGGCGCGACGGGTCAACTCTCCCAAGGTGTGGAGTTCCGCCAACTGGGCTGCATCGGAAGCGTCGTGTTGGCAGCCGGGGCGCAGGGAATCCCCCAGGGAAAAACTGCAGTCGTAGCGCTTGAAAATCTCGCAAATGTCGTCAAAGCGTGTGTAGAGAGGGTTTTGACGGTGGTGATACAGCATCCACTGGGCCAAAACTCCGCCCCCACGGCTCACAATCCCTGTAATGCGTCCCCGCACCTTGGGCAGGTGCTCAATGAGGAGGCCGGCATGGATGGTCTGATAATCCACCCCCTGCTGGCAGTGCTTTTCAATGATGTGGAGAAAATCGTCCTCGTCCAGCTTCCGGACCGATCCGTGGACACTCTCCAGCGCTTGGTACACGGGCACGGTGCCAATGGGCACGGGCGATGCCTGGATGATGGCTGTGCGCGCCTCGTCCAGATTGACGCCGCCGGTGGAGAGATCCATCACGGTGTCGGCCCCGTAACGAACCGCTAGGTTCAGCTTCTCCACCTCCTGCTGCACGTCCGAGGTGGTGGGAGAGGCGCCAATGTTGGCATTAACCTTGCAGCGGGCCGCAATGCCAATGCCCATGGGCTCCAGGTTGACGTGGTTGATATTGGCGGGAATGATCATTCGCCCCCGAGCCACTTCTTCCATGACCAGGGAAGGGGGCAGGTCCTCCCGTTTGGCCACGTGGTCCATTTCTTCCGTCAGCAGCCCCTGACGGGCATGGTGCATCTGGGTCACGTTGCCTTGGCCTCGGCGGGGGGCCACCCATGTGCTGCGCATCGGACATCCTGCAAAGAGTCCACCAGAAGCCAGGATCACGACATGCTCACTTCCCTGCGGCGGTGCAAACCGTGTCAGGTTCGGAGGGTGTGATCTCAGCCGCCAAAGGATAGCGGCACCCCTAGTGATGATCAAAATCTAGATGGAAAATTCTGACCGTGGGCCACTCTCCAATTTGAGCGTGGACTCCAGGCTGGCAGCCACAACCCGATGGTCGGGGTCCCGGCGCAACTCAAGGCAGCGTTGGCGTGCCGCCTCCCCAGGGAAGTTGCCCATGGTGCGGGTCGCGATGCGGCGGATCCAGGGATTCTCATCATGGCTGGCGGCCAGCAGCAGGGTTTCCGCCTCCCCCTCCAGGTGGGACCCCACCAGCACACCCAATAACTCCAACGCGCTGTAGCGTACCGTGTCGTCCTCACCCACAAGACCCTGACGCGCCACTTGCAACTGGGAGCCGGGATTTCCGCATTCGGACAATGCCGCAATGATGCTCTGGCGCACCAGCCAGTGATCGTCCTGGGAAAACAGCCTGAGCAACAGGGACGTACAGCGCTCGAAGCCAAACCAGCTTAGGGCACTGGCGGCTTCCGCCCGCACGTTGGGATCCTTGTCATGCCGTGCCCGCTCCAGGAGGGCCTGAAAACCGGCTTCCGTCCGCTTTTGCCCCAGGCCCATGCAGGCAAAGGAGCGAATGATAAACGCGTCGCTCTCCAACGCCGCCAGCAAGATGGGCTCTGCATCGGCCGTGCTGTGATGCCGCAGCGCCACCAGGGCTTGTAACCGCTGGCTGTGGTCATAGCTACAAAGGGCGGCACGGATGGTGGGAAGGTCCACAGCGACACAACGCATAGAGTCTCCATCTTCTTGCCGAACCGGACCCACCGCGAGGGTTCGGTTTTCGTGGGGACTGGTGGTCCCAGGTGGCGGGTGGGTCAGACAGGCAGTGTCCCGGAGCACTCCAATTTCTGCAGCGCCATGGCCAACTGGGGACTGGCCTGGGCCGACCAGACCCCTTCACAGCCACGATCCGTGTCCGGCTCCAGGAGAAAGCGCAGGGACCAGGACGTGGCGGTCCCCTGCAACTCCAGCCATAGACCACCGGATTCATGGTTGATGGTGATGGACTCTTCTGCCATGAGCTGCCCGGCAACGGCACTGTGTTGACACACCACCACAGCCACGCCCTGGCACAGCGCCCGGAGCTCGGCGGCCCGCAATTCGCAGGCCCAGCCCTCGCCACCAACCATGGCTACAAAGGGCTTGGCAGGATCCACCGCCAGGCGCCAGCCGTCCCCTTCCCGTTGGAGGGGGGAGAGACTAGGGCAACAGCTCCGGGGTGTGTTGCTCGTCGTAGAGTTCATTGATGGCCCGCTGCACGGGTTTGATGTTGCTCTCCTCCAGCAGGCCTTCAAAATCATCAAAGTGGCGCTGCTTGGCACGAAAGGCAATCCGCACCGTGGTGAGGTAGCGGTTGTGGGCGTTGGAGATCAGTGACTCCATGCGCCGGGAGAGGTCCTTGGTCGAAGGCTGTCTGGTCATGGAACCAGTTTAGCCGGCCAGCGCACAATGGGTTCGCCTCCCATTCCACGTCGTTGCAGGTCACCTTCCTGGGCACCAGTTCTGGCGTTCCAACCCGCCAGCGCAACGTGTCCTCCCTGGCTGTTCGTCTTCCCCAGCGCAGTGAGATCTGGTTGCTGGATTGTGGCGAGGCCACCCAGCATCAACTGCTGTGCAGTCCCCTGCGGGTGTCCCAACTGCGGCGCATCTTCATTACCCACATGCATGGGGATCACGTCTTTGGCTTGCCGGGGCTGCTGGCCAGCCTGGGCATGGCGGGCATGGCGGCGGGCCTGGACCTGTACGGTCCACCCCCGTTGCAAAGCTTTGTGGAGTCGGCCCTGCAGTTCTCCTCCACCCGCCTGAGCTATCCCCTGCACTTTCATGCCAACGTCCCTCCCGGCGAAGGCCACGTGCTCTTTGAGGATGACGATCTGATGGTGGAGTCTCGCCCCCTCTGGCACCGTATCCCGGCCAGTGGGTTCCGCATTGTGCAAAAGCCTCGGCCGGGGCGGTTTGACGTGGAGAAGGCCAAGTCCTTGGGTCTTCCCCCCGGTCCCCTCTATGGCCGCCTCAAGACAGGTGAAACCATTGCCGTGGGGGGGCGCACCATCGAGGGCACCAGTCTTTGCGGCCCGCCCCGGCCGGGCGTGAGTCTGGTGTATGCCACCGATACGGTGTTCTGTGACGGGGCTGTGGACCTGGCCCGTGGGGCAGACCTATTGATTCACGAGGCCACGTTTGCCCACAGGGATGGGGAGATGGCCCTGCAACGGCTCCATTCCACCACCACCATGGCCGCGCAGGTGGCCCTGGCCGCCGGGGTGAGCAAGTTGGCGTTAACCCACTTCAGCCCCCGTTATATGCCTGGACGGGCCGTTGGCCCCGATGACCTGCTGGCAGAGGCCCGGGCCATTTTCCCCGCCACCATCATGGCCAGGGACTTTCTCACCCTGGAACTCACCTCCAAACCGGACGAGTGACGACCTGAACCATCCCCGCTGCCCCCTCTCTGAAACACTCTCTGACGAGTTGAACCCGATGACGACAAGGAGTCTGAATTGCGTGATACAAGAGATTGTGGTCTATCAGCATCACCCACCGATGAACAGCTTTTTGCACCGCCTCATCACTGGACTGGGCTCCATGACCAGGCGCTGCGGTGCGCTCTTGGCGGTGTTCTTGCTGCCCCTGGCAATGCTGGTCAATCCCTCTGCGGCCTATGGGGCCAACTGGGACACGGACACGTTGACCGTCCCTCAGAATGCCCAAGGCGCCACCGCCCTTCTGACAGAAGCCGAGGTCAAGTCGGGGAGGGCCACGTTCAACCAAAGCTGTGGAAGCTGCCACGCCAGCGGAATCACGAAGACAAACCACAACGTCGGCCTGGATCCGGAGACCCTTGCCCTTGCCACACCGCCACGCAACTCCATTGAGAGTTTGGTGGACTACCTCAACGACCCCACTTCCTACGACGGGGAGTACTCCATTGCCGACCTGCACCCCAGCCTTCGCAGCAGCGATATCTTCCCGAAGATGCGGGATCTCTCCGATGATGACCTGCGTTTGATTGCCGGCTACATCCTGGTGGCCCCCAAGATCCAGGGAGATTCCTGGGGCGGCGGCAAGATCTACTTCTGACCTCTCCCGGTCTTTCCCTGGGGGGGGTGTATAGAGCCCCCCCCAGGGCAACGAAGGGATGGCCTGCTGTACCACCACTCCTGCAACTCTGGGCTGAGCCGCTCCGCAAACAGGGTGAGAACGGTGTCCGTGGGTCGCAGGTCAGGCTGGAGCAGCTCAACGGCATAGCTGGGGCTGCACTTGCAGGCCAAATCCGGCACAAAGCGGCGACCAATGCGCCGCCAACTGGGCTCTTTGCTGCGCCATTGCAGTCGGCAGCAGGGCCAGGGCAGTTCTTCCCGGTCAAACAAGCGACAGCAAGGCCCCAGAACCTGGAAGCTGTACTGGCCACCAGGACTGGGGTGCTGGCTGCGGTGGGGTAGCAAGGCACAAGTTGGTCCCATCGCAGTGATTCGGAGAACGAGCAGTTGGTCAGTGTCCATGAACCGCCCGGCCCTGACCAAAGGGACCCTTAGTAGAGGTCTTCCTCAGCGTGGGTGGTGATGACGCAATCCGACGTTGGATAGGCCACGCAGGTGAGCACAAAGCCTGCCTCAATCTGGTCGTCATCCAGAAAGCTCTGGTCGGATTGGTCAACGGTGCCGCTGGTGAGCTTGCCAGCACAGGTGGAGCAGGCGCCAGCCCGGCAGGAGTAGGGCAGGTCAAGTCCTGCTTCCTCTGCTGCATCAAGGATGTATTGGTCATCCGAGACGTCAATGGTCTCGTTCAGACCTTCGCTTTCGTTAATGAAGGTGACCTTGTAGGAAGCCATGAATTCAGCTTGTAGAGCAGAGCCTGGCAGAACCGGGTCCTGCGGGACGACACACTTTTACCCCCATCTGTTACCAATCTCACGTCTTCAGGGGCAAATTTCCAACAAGATCAATCGATGGATTCATGGCTGATAAGTCCTCCTTATTGTCCCCGGCTGGTCAGAGGCTGACGGTATGGGCTTCGCGAATGCCGTCAATGCTGGTGATGTCCTCCAACAGGCTCTCCGGGATTGGATCGTCCACGCTCAACACCATCACCGCATCCCCCCGCATGATGCGCCGCCCCACCTGCATGCTGGCAATGTTCACGTTGTGCTGTCCTAACAGGGAACCCAGCCTGCCAATGATGCCGGGCATATCCCGGTGACGGGTAAAGAGCATGTGGTTGCTGGGGGGCACGCTGATGGGGAAGGAATCCACGCTAGTGATCCGCAGCTCATCCCCTGAAAATACGGCCCCGGTGAGCGTGTGGAGGCCCGAACTGCTGCGACAGGTGAGCTGAAGAGAGCCCCCGCTGTAGTCCCGGGAGGCTTCATCCTTCACCTCCAGCACCTTGATGCCGCGACTTTTGGCCTCCAGGCCGGCGTTGACGTAATTGATCCGCTCCCCCAAGGCTGAACTCAACAACCCTTTGAGGGAAGCCGTGACCAAAGGCTGGCTGGGTTGAGCGGCCAATTCTCCCTGCATGCGCACTTCCAGTTCTTGCACATTGCCTCCCGCCAGTTGGCTGACGCAATGGCCCAGGTGCTCGGCCAGGCTCAGATGGGCCCGCAACTCCTCCATCAGATCGGGACTCAGACCGGGAATGTTGACCGCACTGCGGGCGGGAAGTCCCAGCAGAACATCACGAATCTGTTCGGCCACGTCAATGGCCACGTTGGCCTGGGCCTCGGCGGTGGAGGCGCCTAGATGGGGGGTGAGAATGACGTTGTCCCTCAGGGAACGGAGGGGGCTCCCGTCAGCGAGGGGTTCACTGGAATAAACATCAAGGGCGGCCCCGGCAATGGTGTGGTTGCGCAGTGCATCCGCCAGGGCCTCCTCGTTCACAACGCCGCCCCGGGCACAGTTGATGAGGCGTGCCGTGGGCTTCATGCGCTTCAACAGCCTGTCTCCCACCAAGTTCGCTGTCTCGTTGGTGCGAGGGATGTGCAGGGTGATGTAGTCCGCCTCTTCAAAAAGAGCGGCCAATTCCACCAGGCGCACTTGCAGCTTTTGTGCCCGCTCGTTGGAGATAAAGGGGTCGTGGGCCAACACCACCATGCCCAGGGCCTGGGCAATTTTGGCCACGTGGGCGCCAATTTTGCCCAGGCCCACCACCCCCAGGGTCTTTTTGTACAACTCGTTGCCCAGGTACCGTTTGCGGTCCCAGCGGCCGGCCATGGTGCTGGTATGGGCCTGGGGAATGTTGCGGGTGAGTGCCAACATCATGGCCAGGGCATGTTCAGCGGCGGCAATGGTGTTGCCCTCGGGAGAGTTGACCACCAGCACACCGCGACGTGTGGCGGCGGTCACGTCAACGTTGTCCACACCGACGCCGGCCCGACCAATAATTTTGAGTTGGGGAGCAGCATCAATGACCGCAGCGGTCACCTGGGTTCCGGAGCGGACCATCAAGGCGTCGTAATCCGCCATGGCACCCACCAGCTCCTGCTCCGGCAGCCCTATGCACACGTCCACGTGGGCCACCTGGGAGAGGATGTCAATTCCGGCTTGGTCAATGGGATCGGAGACCAAAACTTTTGTCATGCGCCCTGTGGTAGTGCCGTTGGTGCAGTGTAGTGACTGGTTGCCCCTCCTCCACCCATGGCCGTTGCTGTTGTGGTGCTTGACCACCATCAGGACCTGTGTACCCTCCGCCACCATCTGGCGCAACGCTCCACGCCCCTGGCCCGCCTTCAGTCGGTGGGACCGGGGGAGATTCCGTTTGACCAGGTGGAGGTGCTCAACCCTCAACTGCGCCAACAACGGTTGCAGCGGACCATGGCCTTCTGGTTGGCGCCCTTCGGTTTCTTTGCCGGGGTGACGTTCACCGTCATGACCAATTTGGACACGTTTGCCTTTGCTGGAGCCTGGGGTAATCGCCTGATCGGTGGTCTGCTGGGGCTGGTGGCCGGTCTGCTGGGCAGTTTTGCCGCTCGCTCCGACGTGGACAGCAGCAATGAAGACCGTCTGCGCCAACTGCGCAACCGCAGCGAGGAGGGCTTCTGGCTGCTGGTGGTGGAATCCGCCTCGGGACAGGACATGCCGTGGAAGGAACTGCAGCGGGTGCGCCCCCAGGCCGTGGTGGCCCTGTCATGACCCCAGTCGAGGCCCTGGACCACGTGCTGGCGGTGGCCGAGGTGACCCTGCGCAGTTGGCAGCCGGAGCCAACAGGGTTTCTCGATCCGGGGGAGCGCCTCGCCGTGGAGCCGGTGCTTCAGCGGCGCAGTGGCCTGCACTGGCGTTGCTTTGGCGGCATCATCCCCGCCGAGCGGCAGCGGCTGCTCCTGGCCCGGGAGGAGTTGCCCCTCATGGACGTGCCCCTGGACTTTGCTCTGGTGGCGTTGCAGGGCAACTTCCTGTTTGACCCCGCTGAGCTGGAGGACTTTGAGGCGGCCCTGCTGACAACAGACGTTGATCCACGGGGTTGGGGGGACGTGATTCTCCTGGGAGACAACGGTGCCCAGCTCATCACCACACCAGCCTGCGCCGCGGCCCTGGGCGGCCGTTCCCTGCAGGTGCGCACAGTGGTGGTGGAGGCCACCGCCGTGCCCTGGGACCACCTGCGTCATCAACCGCGCCAGCCCCGCACCGTCACCACCGTGGAAGCCTCCTGTCGCCTGGATGCCGTTGCTTCGGCAGGTCTGGGCCTGTCCCGAGCCCGCATGGCGGCAGCTATCAGCGCCGGCCGGGTGCGCCTCAATGGCCGCACCGTATTGCGTCCCCACACCGAGCTGCAGGTAGGGGACGTGGTGGTGTTGAGGGGGCGGGGCGAACTGCACCTGCAAAGCCGTGTACTTACCCGCCGCCAGCGCTGGCGCCTGCAACTTCTGCGCCGCTGAGAACCGAGGTTGAGGGCTGAGAGCCACTTGGTTCAGTCAACGCCCCGGCCGGGAACTGCTACACTCCCTCCTGTTGCCGATTCAAGGGGCGATTAGCTCAGGGGTAGAGCACACCGTTGACATCGGTGGAGTCACTGGTTCAAATCCAGTATCGCCCATTCCTTCAGGCCTGGCCCGGATTGCTGGTCCGTTGGCTGAGCAGTCCGTCGTTTTTGTAAGGTGTTCCATCTTTATGGGTAAGGCTCCGGTGCATCTATGGGCCTATCTTTTGCTCTCATTGGACTGTTTTCCATGGCTTCTCGGAATCTCGCCAACCTTGATCTCAAAGCCAAAATCAAGGCTGCCGGTCATGCCATGAAGACGGCCGGTGAGACCATGGCAACGGCTAGTGGTGCTGTGGGTGGCGCAGTGACATCAGCCGGGAAAGGTGCTGCAACGGCTGCCGGTCATGCCATGAAGACAGCCAGTGGGGTAGTGGCAGCAGCGGGTGGAGCGATTCCAGCCTCTCAGGCATGGGCAACGGTGAGTGGGGCGATTGCGGCCTCGTTGAGTAAGTTCAATGATCTTGCGCTCGACCCTCACCTTGTCACCCGGATCACCTCGGCTCACCATCACCATGGCGTTGCAGTTGCTGATCTCATTAACAAGCTGCCCGGGGAACTTGAACGCTATGGAACAGATGCCGTCAACAACTTTCTGAACAAGGGGCATAGAGATGCCTCTGGAAAGCATTGGTCCCACATTCAAAGCCAGAAACATCATCCAGAACTGGCGGACAAGGCTGCAAACGCCATCTGGGAGGACGGATCAACGAACATGAGCCGCGGAGCCCAGGACATGACCTGGCAGGAGCGCGCCCATGCTAGTTTTGACAATCACGTTGATGGACTGTTTGCTGCTGCCCAGACACCCGAATTCTGGCAACGGACATTTGGTAACGCCCTTGAAGCCAGTGTGTATGCTGCGGCAATCTCTGCTGTGGACCAACTCTTGATCCACCGTGACGACCTGGTGAACGGGAGCCATGAGCAACGTAAAGCAACCTTGCTGGGCATTGTGAAGACCAGTGGTCTATCGGCTGCTGGCGCCCTTCCCATCTCAATATTTCTGGCCATTGCCTTGATGCTAATCCCGTCCTTGACGGTGGTGATGGGGGCATTGGGAATGATCGGAGCGGCAGGCCTGGGGATTCGCCTGATCACATCAGTGGTCAACAATCCAACGCAACAGGAGAAGGACGCTATTCGACAACTGAAAGGGTGGCTCGAACCGGTCCCTGTTTGCGATCCGTCAAGGTAGGCTGAGCCCAGGTTGAAATCTGCCATGATTGGCTGGCTGGAAGGGGAGGTGCGCCAGCTTTGGCAGCGGGGTGCCCGCCAGGGCGTGCTGCTGGTGTGCCATGGCGTTGGCTACGAGGTGGTGCTGCACCAGCGCTTGCACGGCCATGTGAGAGGGTTGCCGCAGCGGTCGGATGGCCCCCGGCAACTGGCCCTGTTCACCCACTTGCAGGTGCGGGAGGATGGCTGGCTGCTCTTTGGCTTTGAGACCGATGCGGAGCGGGAGTTGTTTCGGGAACTGATCAGTGTCAGTGGTATTGGCCCCCAACTGGCACTGGGGTTGCTGGGGTTTTTCCCCTTGCCTGAACTGGTGCAGGCCCTGGTGCAGGCTGACTTGAAACGCCTGAGCCAGGCGCCGGGGGTGGGGCGCCGCAGCGCGGAACGGTTGGCGGTGGAGTTGCGTCGCAAGCTGGCGGAGCGCTTTGGCTCAGTGGAGGAGGTGGCGCTGATGGATGCCGCCCCCTTGCCCACAGGGGCGCTGCGGCAGGACGTGGAATTGACCCTGACGGCTTTGGGCTATGAACCTGGAGAGGTGCATCAGGCACTGGCAGCTGTGGCGGTAGACCAGGATGCCGAGAGCCCGGAGGCCAGACCGGAGGACTGGATCCGTGGCTGTTTGCGCTGGCTGGCCTGCCGCCAGCAAGGCCATGGGTGAGGGTGAGCTATGATTTTGCCTCAACCTCGTTTCACACAAGGATTTCCATGGCCCTCACGGTGGCCACGAAGCAGGCCCTGATTAACGACTACCAGATCCATGGCACGGACACCGGCTCAGCGCCGGTACAGGTGGCCATGCTGAGCGAGCGCATCAGCCAGTTGAGCCGACACCTGCAGCGCAACAACCAGGATTACGCCTCCCGCCGAGGTCTGCTCAAGATGATTGGGCGCCGCAAACGACTGCTCAGCTACATCCGGCAACGGGATAATGGAACCTATCGGGAGTTGATCCAACGCCTGAAGCTCAGGGGCTAGCGCCATGGCAACGGCTGAACCAGCCAAGGGATTTGGCGGATCGGAGGATGCTGGGGGGCAAGCTCGCAAGAGGAAGGTTGAGAAGACACACCCCCCGCAGAACTCGGCGCGCAAGGCAACGCCCCGTCGTTCTGCCATTCCCGACCATGTCTCCAGACGGATGGTGCGGCGTGTTCTGCTGCTGAGCGGGGCGCCCACCCTGTTGGCCATGGGAGTGTTCGTGCTCAGCTACTTGCTGATGAGCCAGGGCACCATGCGGATTGAGCCCATTGTCACCGTTGGGGTGTCGGGCGTGTTTTTTGTGCTGGGTCTGTTGGGCCTCAGCTACGGGATGCTATCCGCCAGTTGGGACGATGGGCCAGGCTCCCTCTTGGGGTTGGAGCATTTCGGCAAAAACCTTCAACGGTTGCGTGCCTCGCTGCGCACCATGAAAGGAGATCGCTAACGGCCTGGCGCCATTCTGGCGCCAAAAGACCCCCTCAGCGCTGCTCCGAGACTTGCTCGTTGCCCAGCTTCCTCTGCCGGTAGGCCCAGTAGCCAGCGGCAACGACCACGGCCGCCAAGGGAACTGCGGTGAGCAGGAGCAGGATGGCTGCGGTGAAGTCTGTATACATGGGAAATGGTTATGCAGGTTCGTTCCCATTTTGCCTTGTCCTGGCCTGATCAAAGGGCCGGAGCAACCCTTAGTAGCTTTCTTGATTCATCGTTTCAGAGTCCGCTGGCGACTCTCCCCCTAGGTCAAGGACTTCATGAGGGGGCGGTGGCGGGCCGCAAAGTGGGCCTGGTTCAATGCCTTGACCGTTGCCTCGGAATCACAGACACGAAACTGCTGGCCAACACGCACATAGCGGCGTCGAGAACTCTTGTCACACAGTTCAAGAACCACCGGGCTTTTGGCCGGAACTTTGCCTTGGCTGTTCTGGCTTTGCAGGCATGTGCGCAGCTTGGTCTGGTAGGCAAGATCACCGGCCTGTTGGGCCTCCAACGTCACCAAAACCAGGTTGAGGTCCTCCACAACGGAGCAGTCGTCAATAATGAGTTGTACCTGCTCGTCACGGCGGTCCACGGTGGCCCACAGCAACAAGCGGGTGTCCTCGTTCAGGTGTTGGCTAAGCTGGGCGTAGGTTTTGGGGAACACCACCGCCTCGCAGCTTCCGCTTAGATCCTCCACTGTCAACACCCCCATGGGGTCTCCTTTGCGGGTGGTGACCACCTTGAGTGCAGACACCATGACAATGGCGCTCACCTTGCGCTTGTCCGGCAACTGGTCCAACTCGGCAAGGCTGATGGGGGCCAGCAGGCGGGCGGGCTCCAGCAGTGGCTTCAGGGGATGATCCGAGAGGTAGAAGCCCACAATCTCCTTTTCCAGCCGCAGTTTCCGACGCAGGTCGTATTCGTCGGTAGCCGCGGCTTTGGGTGCGCTCTCCAGGTGGGCGGTGGAAGAGTTGGCGGCAGGAGAACTGGTGCTGGAAGCAAGATCAAAGATGCTGCCCTGGCCTCTAGCCCGATCCTTGGCCCGATCACTGGCCCAACTGACCACCAACTCCATGTCGGCCGCCAACTGGGCCCGATTGCCCTGGGGCTCAAGGTTGTCAAGGGCGCCACTGTGGATCAGGGCTTCCAGGGCCCGCTTGTTGAGTAAACCCATGGGCAACCGGTCACAAAGGTCCGCCAGGGAATGGAAGGGGCCATCCTGGCCACGGCTGTTCAGGATTTGCTTGATGGCCCCTTCTCCCAGGTTTTTCACGGCCCCCAGGCCAAAGCGGATGCGTCGCCCCACAGGCGTGAAGTCCAGGCCCGATTCATTGATGTCAGGCCGCAAGACTTCAATGGCCATTGCAGTACAGTTGGCAATGTAACGCTGTACCTTGTCACTACTTCCGGAATTAACTGTCAGCAGGGCTGCCATGTAGGCAACAGGATAGTTAGCCTTAAGATATGCTGTCTGATAGGTAACGGCACCATAGGCGGCCGAATGACTCTTGTTAAAGCAATACTCAGCGAATAGAACCATTTGATCAAATAATTCACTGGCAATTCGTTTGTCCACGCCATGATCTTTGGCGCCACTGATGAAGATGGTGCGGTGTTTTTCCATCTCGGCGATTTTCTTTTTGCCCATGGCCCGGCGCAGCAGGTCCGCCTGTCCCAGGGAGTACCCCGCCAGGTCCTGGGCAATGCGCATGATCTGCTCCTGATAGACCATGATGCCATAGGTCTCCTCCAGGATGGGCTGAAGCTTGCCATGGGCAACATGGACGCCTTCGCGCCCATGCTTGCGGTTGATGAATTTGGGAATCAGCCCCGCATCCAACGGGCCAGGTCGATAGAGGGCCAGGATGGAGGAGACATCCTCCAGCGAGGAGGGGTGTAGATCACGCACAACCTGGCGCATGCCGCCGGATTCCAGTTGGAAAATGCCTTCCAGGTCCCCTTTGGACAACAAATCATAGGTGGTCTTGTCTTTCTGGGGAAGATTATAGAGATCCAATTTGTCGCCTTGGGTTTGTTGAATTAATTCCAAAGCTTTGTCGATCATGGTGAGGGTTTTCAGGCCCAGAAAATCCATCTTGAGAAGTCCCATGGATTCCACGTCATCCATGGGGTATTGGGTAATCACCTGACCTTCGTTGCTGCGCTGCAGGGGCACAAGTTCATCAAGGGGATCCGCACCAATCACCACGCCAGCGGCATGGACGCCATAGGTTTTGTTGGTGCCCTCAATGCGGAGAGCCAGATCAATCCAACGGCGAATTTTTTCATCTCTCTTATATTTCTCCCGAAACTCCGGCGCCGGACTCTCAGCGCCGATCATGGCTTTAAGCTTTGCGGGTTTTCCGCGAACCACAGGGATCAACTTCGCGAGTCGGTCTGCTTCCCCGTAGGGTATGTCCAGAACCCGGGCCACATCCTTGAGGACGGCTTTGGACGTCATGCGGTTGAACGTGATGATTTGCGCCACACGATCATTTCCGTACAGCCTGGTGACGTAGTCAATCACCTCGCTGCGGCGTTCAATACAGAAATCCGTATCAATATCAGGCATGGATTTACGTTCAGGATTCAGAAAGCGTTCAAAGAGAAGGCCGTGATGCACTGGATCAATGTTGGTGATTCCCAGGGCAAAAGCCACGAGGGATCCAGCTGCCGAGCCTCGGCCAGGACCCACGGAAATTCCCCGAAGGCGTGCGAAGCGAACGTAGTCCCACACCACCAGGAAGTAGGTGGGAAATCCCATGCGTTCAATGATGTCCAGCTCACGCCCCAGCCGCTCCGCGTAGGTGCTGTGCTGGGAGACAACGGCATCCCAGTTGGGCTGCTGAAGCCGCTTTTGAAGCCCATCACGGCTCACTTGGCGCAGATGGTCAATGGGGGTGGTCTGTTCCGGTAAACCCGGAAAATCAGGCATCCGGCATTTGCCAAGAATATCGTAATCTTCCACCTTGTCGGCCACAGCCAGGGTGTTGGCCAGAGCCCGTTCAATCACCTCCGGTTCCAGGTGATCCTGAAACAGGCACGCCATCTCCTGCGGCGATTTGAGATATTCTGTTCCTGTATAACGGAGCCGTTTCTCATCTGTCACCATCTTGCCGGTGAGAATGCAGAGTAAGGTGTCATGGGCTTCCACGTGTTGATTACTGAGATAATGGGCATCGTTTGTGGCAATGATTTCAACGCCAAGCTCCTGGGCAATTTTGACAATCTGTGTGTTTACGGTTCGATCTTCGTGGGAACCATGGTCCTGGATTTCCAAGTAGAAATCCTTGCCAAAGCAATCCCGGTACCAGGTGGCCACTTGGCGGGCCACGTCCAGTCGCCCCCGCAAGATCGCCTGCGGAATTTCACCACCAAGACATGCCGTAGCAATGATCAGTCCTTCCTTATGCTTTCTCAACAGATCTTTATCAATGCAAGGTCGGCTAAAAATTCCTCTACCACGCATTCCTTGTAAATGACTGATACTGGTTAATTTTACTAAATTACGATAGCCTTGATCATTCTTTGCCAAAACTACCAGATGGTAACGTCGCTCTCGTTTCTGCTGTGGTGCTGTAATAGAGCCGTTCATAATATACATCTCGTTGCCGATAATCGGTTTGATGCCCTCTTGGCGGCAAAGTTTGAGCAACTCAATGGCGCCATACATCACCCCATGGTCGGTGAGGGCCAGGGCGGGCATCTGCAACGCCTTGGCACGGGCCACCAACTGGGGCAGTTGGGAGGCTCCATCCAGGAGGCTGTAGTCACTGTGGTTGTGCAGTGCAACGAAACTCACACCAGGCGCTGCATAGGTCCAGGAATCGTAGGGCCAATCACAGGGGCGGGCGCCATGGGCTGCCAGCCGTAAAACTGTCCCCAATGCCATGGGCTGACGGGGCGTCAGTTCACCCCACGGGTTCCTGTACATTGACCCCATGGTCTGGGTTGCATCTCTCAATCCCTGGTGGGTGGGGCTGCTGGTGAACGGGGTGCTCATCCTTCTGGTTCACCGTCTGCCGGTTCTCACCGCCCGGGGCTGGATCCATGGGGGAGTGTTGGGCACCATGCTCTGGGGAACCATGGGCTGGCCCGGCTGGCTCAGCGTTGTTCTTTATCTGGCATTGGGTTCAGCGGTGACCCGCCTCGGCCTCAAGCGCAAGCAGGCTCTCCAGCTTGCCGAGGCCCGTGGGGGGCGTCGTGGGCCCGGCAATCTTTGGGGATCCGCGGCAACAGGCTTGGGCCTGGCCGTGCTCACGGCCCTGGCGCCGGGGGCAAGCCCCCTGCTGATTCTGGGCTTTGTGGCCAGTTTTGCCGCCAAGCTGGGGGATACATGCAGCAGTGAAATTGGCAAGCGCTGGGGGGGACGCACCCTGCTGATCACCAACCTCCGGCCGGTGCCGGCAGGGACGGAGGGGGCCGTCAGCGTCACCGGTACGGTTGCCGGCGTGGTGGCCATTAGCCTGTATACGGCCCTGGCCATGGCCCTGCTGAAGCCGTCCATTGGCCCCGGTCCCCTGGCGCAGTTTGTGCTCCTGGCTGCTACGGCCACCATGGCCACCATGGCGGAAAGCTGGATTGGGGCCACATGGCAGGGGCGCGTGGGCTGGCTCACCAATGAGCTGGTCAACGCTGCCCTCACCGTGGTGGCGGCCCTACTGGCCATGGGCGCGGCGCTGGGGATGGGCTGGCGTTGAAGAGCAGTGCTGCTGCGGTGGTGGCGGGTAGGCAGGTTCAACCACCATGGGCTTGAGTTGATGGTGAAGCTGCTGCAGGGTGGTGTGGAGCCGTCGGCTGATCACCCGTATGCTGACCCCTTCCCGATGGGCCAGTTCCCGATGGCTGAGCCCGTCAAAAACACGCCATCTGAGGAGCCGTTGTGCATCAGCCCCCAGGCGGGCAACGAAGTCGTGCAGATGGGCATAGAGTTCAGCGGCGTCTTCCTCCTGGGACGGTGCAGACAGCGTCTCCACCAGCCGCAGGGCTTCCCGCTCGTCCTCCAGTGTGCCCACCTGTTGATCCAGGCTGTAGATCCGCAGACTGCGCTTCGCCTGACAGGCCTGCTGCCATCGCCTGGGGGTGGTCTCCAGCGCTGCACAAAGCTCCGACTCCGTGGGATACCGGCCCGAGGCATTGGCCATGGCACTCTGGAGTTTGACGCCCCGGGCATGGAGTTCCAGCAAGCGGCGGGAGACGCGAACGAGACTCACGTGATCCCTGAGGTGATGAAGAATCTCGCCACGGATCAGTGGAATGGCAAAGGAACTGAAGGCATAGCCAGTGCCGGGATCAAAGCGCTCCACGGCTTTGATTAACCCCAGATGGCCAATCTGGACCAACTCATCAAAGTCCAGACTGCAACGATGCACCATGCGACTAGCCACCTGACGGACCAGGGGGCTATTCATTTCAACAATGCGGTTGCGTAGAGCAGTTAGATCAGATGTATCATAATCCTGGCGACGGCTTTGAATTAATGCGGTAAACAGTTGACGCGTTTCCGTGACAATGTCAGACATCTCGTGGAATGGCATTAAAATTGTGCAAGCCCATTTACGCTCTACGAATTCAAGATCAACAGCATCCTCCTAAGTACTGAAAATTCGTCCTCCAAAAGGTGGATTCCCAACCTTGGATGTTCTCCCTAGAGCCCAGCCAGAAACGTCTGCAACCGTTCCAGCCCGTGTTGCAAGGTGGTGATGTCCGTTGCGAAAGAGAGGCGGACGGGTGTGGTCGTCTCCAAAAGTGGCGCCGGGCACGATGGCCATGCCGGCCGCCGCCAGAAGCCGCTCGCAAAACACCACGGAACCCAGGTTGGTGTCGGCAATGTTGAGCAAGGCGTAGAAGGCGCCCTGTGGCGCCAGGCCATGGACGTGCTCCATGGATTCCAGGGCCTGGAGCATCCAGGCGCCGCCGCTGGGCAAAGGCCGCCACCATGGTGTGGATGCACTCCCGTGAGCCGTTCAGCACCGCCAGGCCCCCATATTGCACAAAGCTGCACACGTTGCTGGTGCTTTGGCTCTGGAGCGCCACGGCTTTGCCCAAGATGACTCAGGACCCGCCAGATAACCCAGCCGCCAGCCCGTCATGGCCCAATTCTTGGAAAAGCCTTTGACCACAAAGGTGCGCTCCGCTAGGTCCAGGGCCACAGCGCCAAAACTCACGTCGAGTTGGTGGTTCTCGTCCTGACGGGTGGGAACAATCACGCTGCGGCCACCCGGCCAGGTGAACCATGGGGGATAGCTGAGCCAGTAGGGCGCCGGAAGAATCACCTTGTCACCGGTATCCAGCAGCACCTGGAACAGGGTGTACAGCGTCTGCTTGGCCCCATTGCTGACCATGATTTTATCAGGGCCGCAGGTCAGCTTGTTGTCCTGTTGAAGCTTGTTGGCGATGGCCTCCCTCAGGGCAGGTTCCCCCGCTGCTGGGCCGTAGCGGGTGTGGCCAGCCTTCGTGGCCCCTTCAGCGGCCCTGCAGAGGAAGGGCGGCGTCGCAAAATCCGGCTCACCGGTGCTGAGGCTACAAGCGTCTTCCCCTACTGCTGTCAGTCACGGGCCTGGCGCTGATGGCCAGAGTGAGGGAAGGCTGGGGTCGCTGGGCCCCTCTCAGCAAGCTTCATGTGTTTTCGCGACCGCATCTCGTGACACCCTTTGCGAGTGTAATCCAGATTCCCCACCGCTACGGAACTCCCCCATGGTTGAGCCAGCCCGTCCCGACGGCGTAGCGCCACACTGCTGCCTGGTGCTGGGCAGCCGGAATCCCCGGCGCCTGGCCGGCTTTTACGCGGACCTTATGGGTGGCGAATCCGCCGCTGTCGTCCCGTTTGTTCCGGGAGGCGCCGTCACCGTCCGTCTCCCCACAGGGATGGACATGGTGTTGTATCGCCCTTCACGCCGGCGCCCCCAACCCCGGCAGAACGGTGGCCTGGCCCTCTGTCTGCGTTGCGCCGATTTGGAGTCCATACGCCAACGGGCCACGGCCCTGGGGGGCCAGGTGCTGGAGCCCATCCGTGAGGCGTCCTTCGGTCGGGAGCAATGGCTGCTGGATCTCGAGGGCAACCCCGTGCTGTTGTGGGAAGCGCCCACGGACCGCCCAGCCTAAACTGGGTCCATGGGCACCCAGCGCAGCCAGCTTGATCTGTTCTCGGGGGAGGAGGATGCACCCCCTGCCGCGGTAGCCACCACCCCGGCACCGGAGCAGGAAGACAGCCTGGAGGCCTTGACCAGGGAGTGTGTGGGCTGCCAGCGTTGCGCTCTGGCTGCCACCCGCACCCACGTGGTCATCAGTCGGGGCAATCCCCTGGCGCAGCTCATGCTCATCGGGGAGGGCCCCGGCCAGCATGAAGACGAAACCGGCCTCCCCTTCGTGGGGCGGGCGGGTCGGTTGCTGGATCAAATCCTGGCCAGCGTGGGCCTTGATCAGGAGCAGGACATCTACATCTGCAACGTGGTCAAGTGCCGCCCCCCCGGCAACCGCAAACCCACGCCTGAAGAAACGGCCCACTGTCGCCCATGGCTTCAACGGCAGATTCAACTGGTGAATCCGGCCGTGGTGCTGCTGGCGGGATCTACCGCCATGACGGGGGTGCTGGGCATCAAAACCGGCATCACCAGGATGCGGGGACAGTGGATTGAACGGGACGGTAGAGCTTATATGCCCGTCTTCCATCCGTCGTTTCTGCTGCGCAATGCATCGCGGCAAAAGGGGCAACCCAAATGGCTCACCTGGGAAGATTTCAAAGCCGTCCGCGCCCGCCTGGATAAGCTGGCGTCAAGTGCTCGGAACCGTGAAACCCCTCGTTGATCCCACCGCCGGGCAACTGGTGGTGAGTTGGGACCAGTACCATGCATTGATTGAGCATCTGGCCCTGCTGGTTCACCACCACGGCTGCCCCTTCGACCAGGTGGTGGCCCTGTCCCGAGGGGGTCTGCGGGTGGGGGACACCCTCTCGCGAATCTTTAACCGACCCCTGGTGGTGATGGCCATCAGCAGCTATGGGGGCGCCAACGGTCGGGAGCAGGGCAGTGTGCGGGTGGGGCAGAGCCTGGCCCACACCTGTCCCCGTCTTGGGTCTCACCTGCTGCTGGTGGACGACCTGACTGATTCGGGTGCCACCCTGAGGGCCGCAACCACGTGGCTGCGCCAGTCCATCAACCCGGACTCCCTCTCCACCGCCGTGCTTTGGCTGAAAGGCCACAGCGCTGTGCGCCCCCATCTCTGGGCCATGGAGTTACCGGCCAGCCCCTGGATCCTCCAACCTTTCGAGCGCTACGAGCAACTCACCCCCGCGGCCTTGATGTAGCAGGTGACAGGTTCGCCTGGGTGAGCGGCAATGGTGACGCTCGCGGCTGGGGCGGTTCCCCCTCCTTGGTCAAGTGTCACGTGTCTTGCGCCTGGGCATAAACCGTCAGCCTCAGGTTCATGCGGGTGGTCGCGGCCTGGGTTGATGGGGGCTGGTCCGCTGAAGGGGGGCGTCCTTCCAGTTTTAAGTCGTGGGCCACCACCAGGGGCTGCAACGACTCCAGGCTTTGCAGGACCGCCAGGATGTTGCCGTAGTCCCCTTCGAAGGTGAGCAAAATCTCCTGTTTCTGTAGGCCTGGGGCCAGCAGAGGATCTCCTGGGGATGCCGTGGGCTCCTGCTCTGCGTCGCTGTTAGCTGGTGTGTCCTCCCCGGTGGCAGCAGCAGGGGTGGATGGGGTGCCCCCAACGCTCTGGCGGGGTTCGTAGCGCACAAGCTGCACCTGCCGGGCCTGGGCGGCTTCGGCCACGGTGGTGAGCAGGGTGTCCAGTTGCCGGGTCGGGGCGATGAGCGCCAGGATCTGGGCCTGATGGTTCACCGCCTGCTGCACCTGCTGCCGTGCCTCGGCAAGGGCGTGGCGCTGCTGGCCCAACTGCTGCTGTTGTTGCAGAACAGCATCCCGACGCTGGATGAGAGCTTGGCGCTGCTGCCATTGGGGCCACACCCACACCAGGAGCAGCGTCATGGCCGCCAGCGCTGCCACTGCCAGGGGGAAGGCCAGCAAAACCTGTTCCTGGGTCAACTGCCGCTTTGCGGGCGAGGGGTCACTGAAGTTGGTCATTGGTGGGGTGAGATTGCACAGGGGATAACAGCCCATGGGCCTCCAAAAGCTGGAGCCGCTGCGCCAGGCCACGGGTCCCCCGCTGCTGAAGACGGGATCCCGGCTCGTGCAAGGGTTGCGGCTGGAAGCGGGCCGTGAGTTGGAAAGTCACCCAGTTGGGTGTCCCTGGGGTCGCCGTTGGACTGAGCCCCTTCACCTGTACCCCGTCCCCCGGCTGGAACAGGGGGGATGCCTGTAAGTGCAGTTGTAATAGGTTCACCAGAGGCCAGTTCTCCGCTTGCCCCTTG
The DNA here is from genome assembly GCF_900047545.1 of Candidatus Synechococcus spongiarum. Taxonomy (GTDB): domain Bacteria; phylum Cyanobacteriota; class Cyanobacteriia; order PCC-6307; family Cyanobiaceae; genus Synechococcus_B; species Synechococcus_B spongiarum_C. The sequence continues at coordinate 2,901 of NZ_FITM01000092.1, read as the reverse complement.
AGGGTGATGCCGTCCGGTGCGCCGCTGAGTTCCAGCAACTGGACACCAGGCGGGGTTTGGGCCGCCAGCTCCATCAACAGCAGGGAGTGGGGACGTTGAGCGCTCAGGGCCTGCACCAGCGCCCCGTTGCTCTGCCGCAACCGGGTCAGGTGATGGTGGCTCTGCTGCAACTGCTCATGCAACTGCTCATGCTTGCCTGCCTCCGGTGCCAGGGCCTCCACCCGCCGGGTCCAGGCCAGCCGCTCCCGGGTGGCGGCCATCCCCAGCGCCGCCACCACCGCCAGCAGGGCCAGCCCGGCTGCTGCGCCCCGCCACAACACCAGCGTGGCAGCCAGCCGTCGGGGCGGCTTGAGCCCCAATGCCCGACGCTGTTCCGCCAGTAGGTCCACCGCAGGCCAGCGGGTTGTTGATGCCTTGGCCATGGCTTAGAGGTCCTCCATGGCGGTGGTCACCAGCCGGGCCATGGCGGAGCCCACCACCACCTCCGGGGGGAGAGGGTGGTGGACGTTTAGCAGCGCCATGGGATCCAGTAGGGCTGTGGGCCAACCCGACTGCTCCGCAATCTGCTGGGCAATGCGGGGATAGGCGCTGCCGGGCCCCACCAGGTAAAGCTGCGCCATGTGGGCCTGGCCATGGCGCTGTTGCGCCGTCTCTACCGCATCGATCAAGGCCCACACCAAGGTGTGGGAGGCTTGCAGGTTGAGGGGGAGCAAGGTCTCCTCCGGGTCAGGCTCCTCTCCTTCCAGGTGTTGTTGGAGGCGCCCATGAAACCCGCCATCCGGCAGGCCGGGCAGGGAGGTCATGGTGTAGGGCACCCCATCCAGCACCAGGGTGAGCCAACTGGTCCCGGGCTGAAGATCTAGCAGCCCCACCAGTTCCAGTTTGCCAAACAGGGATTGGAGCCCTTGCAAGGCCCGCAGCAGCGTGGTCTGGGCCCAGCCCAGTCGCCGCAGGCTCAGCCCAGCCGCCGCCATGGTCTGGATCCAGGCCGCCACCGTGGCGCGCTCACAGCCAATCAGCAGCACGGATTGTTCCCCAGTGGCAGCCTGTGGGGAAAAGGGCAGGGTGGCAATTTGCGCTTGGCGCAAGGCTGTGGGTAATCCCTCCTCCGTGCCCAGCTTGCGCACCAGTTGGGGCAGCGCCGTAGCCGGGATGGTCTCCGGCAGCCGCAGGAGCCGGGCCTGGCAACAGGGGGGCGGTAGATCCAAAGCCACATCCCGCACTGGAATGTCGCCTTCATCCAATAGGTCACGGATGAAATGGCCCAGGGCTTGGGGCTCCTGGGGAACCCCTGCCGTGATGAACCCCTCCGGCAGGGCAGCGACGGCGCAGTCCGTGATCTGGGGAGCCTGTCCCGTCCCGGAAGGGACCATGCGTAGCGCAATCACCCCCTGGTCATTGGCCTCCATGGCCACGGTGGTGGCCGTCAACCAACGGCGGGTCCGCTGAAACCTGTCGGCAAGGTGATCCAAAACCATGGCTGCCCGATCGGGGTTACCACAAGGGTTCCCTCGTTACGACAACCAGGGCAGTTCCGTGCCCACCCCGTCCGCCACGGAGTTGAGGCCGTGGGCATCCAGTTGTTTGAGCAACCCCTCCAGCACCACCGGCACCAACTGGGGACCCTGGTAGATCCAGCCGGTGTAGAGCTGCAGCAGGCTGGCGCCCGCGGCCAGCCGCTCCCAGGCGGCCTGGGGAGAGTCGATGCCCCCCACCCCCACCAGGGGCACACGGCCGCCAACACGGCGCCAAAGCTGGCGCAGCACCGCCAGGGAACGGGCGCGAATCGGCGCTCCGCTGAGGCCACCGGCCTCCTCCGCCAGGGTGCGGCCCGTCATCAGCCGCCGCGCCCCCAGGCCATGGCGATCCAGGCTGGTGTTGTTGGCTATTATCCCCGCCAACCAACCCTGCCGATGCAGGTCCAGGGCCAACTCCGCCAACTCCAGCAACTGGTCGTCGGTCAAGTCGGGGGCAAGTTTCACCAACAGGGGTGGGCGCGGTGTAGGCAGCGGCGTGGCCTGGAGGCGGCCGATCAACTGGCGCAAGGCCTCCACACTTTGCAACTCTCGCAGGCCAGGGGTGTTGGGGGAAGACACGTTGATCACCACGTAGTCGGCAAGGGGCGCCAGGCGGCCGTAGCTGACGGCGTAGTCCTCCACTGCCGCCGCCATGGGTGTGGCCCGGGATTTGCCGATGTTGAGCCCCAGCAAGGCCGGCCTCTGGCCCGGCGGCGGCAACTGCTGCTCCCTCAACCCAGTGGCGGCCCGCAGTGAACCCTGGTTATTGAACCCCATGCGGTTGAGGGCGGCCTGTTCCGCCGCCAGACGAAAGAGGCGCGGGCGCGGATTGCCCCGTTGGGGCAAGGCCGTCATGGTGCCCAGCTCGGCAAATCCAAAACCGAAACAGTGCCAGATGGCGGCCGCCACCCCGTTCTTGTCAAACCCTGCCGCCAGTCCCAGGAGATTGGGGAAGGTGAGCCCCAGACAGTGCTGTTGCAGCCGCGGATCCCGCCGCTGCAGCACGGCTGTGGTGCTGGCCAGCAGCCCCCGCCATGGGGGCCACCGCCGTCCCCGCGCCGCCCAGGCCAGGACCTGCAGGCTCAGTTGACTCATGAGTTCGGGATCCGGCCCATCGTCCCTGGCCAACAGGGGTCCGATGAACCGTTGGTAGGGATGGGGATGATGACCGCCAATCACGGGAGTGACCAGGACCGGTTTCACGGATCGTAGAGGTCCAAGGGCGAGAACACCTCTCCCCGTGCAGCGGCCCCAACCCGGGTTGTGCAGCTCAGTATCTGCCTCACCCTCACCGGCAAGACCGATGCCATGGTGTGGGTACCACTTCCAACCCCAATTCTGGATAAGGTCAGGAGAGGGTTGTGAGGTTGGGTACGGGGCTGGG
>NZ_FITM01000067.1 GCF_900047545.1 Candidatus Synechococcus spongiarum | reverse complement strand
CAGGGGCTGCAACGCCGAGGGGCCACGGTGGTTGGCATCAGCCGGAGCCCGGCCCCCCAGGACGGTGGTCCCGGCGAGCGCTGGCTGGTGTGGAACGGGCAGATTGACGCTGCCCTGGAAGCCCTGCTTCTGGACGTGGACATCCTGGTGATTAACCACGGCGTCAATCCCCTGGGGCGCCGTGACGCCACAGCTATTGCCGAAACCTTGCAGGCCAATCTCTTGAGTGCCCAGGCCTTGATTGACCTGTTCCTCCGCCAAACCCGTCAACTCCCACGCCAGCGGCGGGTCCACCGTGAACTCTGGGTCAACACCTCCGAGGCGGAGGTGGGGCCTGCCTTCAGCCCCGTCTATGAAGTGAGCAAGCGCAGTCTGGGAAACCTGCTCACCCTCCAGAGCCTGGATGCACCCTGCCCCGTGCGGCGCCTGGTGTTGGGACCGTTCCGCAGTAGCTTGAACCCCTATGGTCTCATGTCCGCCGATTTTGTGGCGGAGCGGATTCTGAACTTGGCGGCCCGGGATCTGCGGCTCATCATTGTGAGCTTCAATCCCTGCACCTACCTCCTGGCTCCCCTGGCCAGCTTGATGGGTACTCTCTATGGACGGCTCTGCACCGGCCCGGCAGCCGTGGTCAATCCCGATCCGTGAGAATGTCGCAGCCGTCCCGGGTGACCAGCACCGTGTGCTCCCACTGGGCGGAGAGGGAGTGATCCACCGTTACCACGGTCCAGCCGTCCCCCAAGGTGCGACAGATCTTGCCGCCTGCATTCAGAATGGGCTCCACCGCCAGGGTCATGCCCGGGCGCAAGCGCACGTTGGGCAACTGGCTGGTGCGGTAGTTGAAGACGGAGGGCTCCTCGTGAAGGTTGCGGCCAATGCCATGGCCTGTGTAGTCCTCCACCACGGCATAGCCATGGGCCTCCACGTGATCCTGTACGGCCCCGGCAATATCCAGCAGCGTGTTGCCGGCCCGCACCTGGGCCAGACCGCACATCAGGGCTTCCTGGGCCACGCGGCTCAGTCGCTGGGCGGCATCACTGGTGGAACCTACCGCAATGGTGACGCAGCTATCCCCGTGGAAGCCTTCAAAACACGCCCCGGCATCCACCTTCAGCAGGTCCCCGTCCCGAATCACCCGCTTACGGCTGGGAATGCCGTGGACCACTTCGTTGTTGATGCTGGCGCAGATGGAGGCGGGAAAGCCCTGGTAACCCTTGAAACTGGGCACGGCGCCCATGTCCCGAATGCGTCGTTCCGCATGGGCATCCAACGCGGCGGTGGTCTGCCCCGGCTCCGCCAGCGCCATGATTTCTTTCAAGACCGTGGCCACGATCCGGCTGGCTTGTCGCATCTTGGCCAGTTCCCGGGCTGATTTGGTCTCAATGCCCCGCCTGCTCTGGCGAATGCGTGGTCCGCCGGTTCCTGCGCTTTTGATGAGGAGGTCAGCAAAGAGTTTGTTCACGATGGGGCCGGGGCCTGTCCTCCTAACCTAGGGCAAATGCACGGGCACGGGAGTCTGCCGCAATCATGAAAGGATTGGGTTGGCAGCAGATTGTTGGTCTGATGCGGCGTTGGCACCGCCGGCTTGGACCGCTGCTGCTGCTCCCTCTGCTCAACAGCGCCTTGACGGGTGTGACCTATCGCCTGGGCAAGGACTGGCTGGGTCTGGAGCGGGACCAGGTCCACTGGCTGATGGTGCTCCATGAGGGGGAGTGGCTGGGAACTCCCGGTAAAAGCCTGTACGTGCTCTCGTTAGCGGTGGGGGTGTTGTGGCTGCTGGCCACCGGGAGCGTCTTGGCCTGGAACCACTTTGGAGTCAGGGTGACGGGGACAAAAAGGAAGTCGATCGGCTAAGGTTCATAACCGTTCATTGAGAAGCCGAGGTGACATGAGCGCACCGCCCCCCATCAGTCCCGATGCCCTGGATGAGCCGTCAGTAGAGACGGAGAGCAGTGCTGCCCCTGCCGAGCCGGCCCAGCCTGTCCTGAAGGGTGGGGCCCTGATTGAGGCATTTGAGCGTCAACAACTCAAATCTGCCGGTGACCTGCCGGACATTTTCGTTGGCGACACCGTGAGAGTGGGGGTAAAGATCAGCGAGGGGGGCAAGGAACGGGTTCAGCCCTACGAGGGTGTGGTGATCGCCAAGCGCCACAGCGGTCTCCACGAAACCATCACGGTGCGCCGCATTTTTCAAGGCATTGGCGTTGAACGGGTCTTCATGCTCCACTCACCCCAGACGGCCTCCGTGAAGGTGCGGCGCCGGGGCAAGGTGCGGCGCGCCAAGCTGTTTTACCTGCGCAACCGTGTGGGCAAGGCCACCCGCGTCAAGCAGCGGTTTGACCGAGACATTTAAGCTGGGTGGGAGGCATCGGATGGTGCGCCGTTAGTTCAGTTGGTAGAACGCAGGTCTCCAAAACCTGATGTCGGGGGTTCGATTCCTCCACGGCGCGTCTGATGCCTCTCCCTTCCCGTCCTTGAGGTTCATTTTTAAGTAGAATTTTTCCATGGATCTTCAGCCTGGTGATTTGGTCAAAGTGCTTGAATCCGCAGCCATGGGCTGGGTTCGGGCCCGCGTGATTCGTGTGAAATCCGGCGGTCGTGTGGTGGTGCAAAGCGACCAGGGTCGCGAGTTCACGGCACGGGGCAACCAGGTGCGCTTAATCGAGCCCGCGGGCTTCCGCCCCTGAATTCATGCCATCTCCCCTTCTGATCCTGGCGGCTAGCCACAACCGCAATGTTCAGTTGGCCGAGCAGGTCCTGGCGGCCAGCCAAAAAGCGGGTTTACCCGCAACCATCCTTGATCTCACCGCCCTTGAGTTAAATCTCTACACGTCCCGTGCAGAAGCCCAAGGGCCGGGGGCGGGTTTCCAGCAGCTTCACCAGGCCCTGGCGGCGGCCGGTGGGCTGTGGATCTGTGCCCCGGAGTACAATGGAGGCATTCCCCCCAGCCTCACCAGCGCCATTGCCTGGCTGTCCCGCACTGCGGAAGACTTCCGCGACCTGTTCAACGGCAAGCCCGTTGCTCTGGCCACCCATTCCGGTGGCGGTGGCCAGAAAATCCTCTCCGCCATGCGCATCCAACTGAGCCACCTGGGTTGCATGGTGCTGGGCCGTGAGCTGCTCAGCCACAGCCAGAAACCGGCCAACCCGGACACCATCGCCGCCATGGTCGCCCAAATGCAACGCTTGATGGGCTGAGTTGGGTATTGTGTCTTCCGATTCAGGATGTTAAGCTGAGAAGCCCCTTCTGGGACCGTAGTTCAACCGGTTAGAGCACCGCCCTGTCACGGCGGAAGTTGCGGGTTCGAATCCCGTCGGTCCCGTTGCTTAAAATGGGTGGTTCCATCCATCCCACGACCACCCAAGTGTCTGTTCGCGTTCGCATTGCGCCCAGCCCCACGGGAAACCTCCACCTGGGTACCGCCCGGACAGCGGTATTCAACTGGCTGTTTGCCCGACGCCACAGCGGCCGGTTTCTGCTTCGCATTGAGGACACGGACCGGGAGCGTTCCCGACAGGCCTTCACGGACAGCATTCTGGCGGGCCTGCGTTGGCTGGGGCTGGACTGGGATGAAGAGATCGTGTTCCAGAGTCAGCGCAGCAGAGAGCATCAGGAGGCCATTGCCGCCCTCCTAGCCAGTGGTCGGGCCTATCGGTGCTATGCCACAGAGGCGGAGTTGAACGCCATGCGGGAGGCTCAACAGGCGGCCCGGCAGGCGCCCCGCTACGACAATCGCCACCGCCACCTGTCCCCCCGGCAGGTGGCCGCGTTCCAGAAAGAGGGGCGCCATGCCGTGGTGCGTTTCCGCATTGAGGACACCCAGGAAATTCTCTGGCAGGACATGGTGCGTGGTCCCATGCGCTGGCAGGGGGCCGACCTAGGAGGTGACATGGTCATTGCCCGCCGTGCCCCTGCCGACCGGATTGGGGAACCCCTCTACAACCTGGCTGTGGTGGTGGACGACATGGCCATGGGCATCACCCACGTGATCCGGGGAGAGGACCACATCGCCAACACAGCCAAGCAGATCCTCCTCTACAATGCCATCGGTGCTCCTCAGCCCTTCTTCGCCCACACCCCCCTCATCCTCAACAAGGAGGGTCGCAAGCTCTCCAAGCGGGACGGGGTCACCTCCATTGCTGATTTTCAGGCCCTGGGCTACACTGCTGCCGCCCTCAGCAACTACATGTGCCTCCTGGGCTGGTCCCCACCAGTTGAGCTGGGAGAGCGCTTTGGCCTGGGGGATGCTGCCGCCCTGTTCGGGTTTGACAGGGTCAACAAAGCCGGGGCCCGCTTTGACTGGGACAAGCTCAACTGGCTGAACGGCCAGGTGCTCCATGACATGGACGGGGCCGCGCTGCGGGATGCCCTGTTGCCCCGCTGGCAACAGGCCGGGCTCGACACCAGCCAGCCTCGGGCCTGGCAGGAACGGTTGTCGGTCCTGCTGGGGCCGTCCCTGGTGGTGCTGGAAGACGGGGTGGAACAGGCCCGCCCGTTTCTCGGTACGCCGGAACTGGATGATGCCAGCCGTGCCCAGTTGCAGGTTGAGGGTTGTCAAGCCGCCCTAGTTTACGTCCTCCAGCACCAACCACAGACGTTTGAGCTGTCGGCAGCAAAGGCCCTGCTCACGGCAGCGGCCCGGGCGGCAGGAGTCAGGAAGGGGGTGGTGATGAAGGGAGTTCGGGCGGCTCTTTTGGGATGCCTGCAAGGTCCGGATTTGCTGCTCTCCTGGGAACTGCTCCACGGGATGGGGGAGGATGGTCCACGGTTGCGGGCTGCTCTTGGGTGAGGTGCAGCCAGCGGGCCAGCAACGGCGCTACGAGGCCGTTGAGCGTCACCGTCACCAGGATGGTGAGAAACACCAGCCCCTGCACCCGGCTCGCCCCCAGAATGCCCGCCTCCTCCAACCGCAAGGCAAACAGGCTGGCGGTGGAGGCGCTGACAATGCCCCGCGGCGCCATCCAGCCCAGGAAGATCTTCTGACGCCAGGAGAGGCCGGAGCCAATGCTACCCAGCATCACGGCCAGTGGACGCACCACCAGCATTAGGCTCAACACACAGGTCGCGCCACGCCAGCCCAGGGGGCTGAGGTCGCTCCAGGTCACGTCCGCGGCCAGGAGGGGGAACAGGAGGGTGACGGCCAACTGGGCCAGTTGACCGAGTTGGGTCTCCAGGTCCCCCAACCGGGATTCCACAATGCAGCCCACCACAAAGCCCGCCACGGCTGCGGCCGGTAGTCCTGCCGCCGGGCCGATCAACTGCTCACAGCCCACGGAAAGCAGCATCAAGGTGCCAAGACAAAGCTGTGATCGCACGGAATCCATGGGCTCGTCCGGGAGTTGGAGCAGCAGGAGAGACAGCAATCCACCTGCCAGAGCCCCCAGGAGGGAACCTAGGCCGAGGCGGCTCAGCAGATCCACCGCCAGCAGCCCGTAGCTGGTGGTGAACGGCTCCAGAATCCACTGCAAAACCACCAGGGCCCCCACAGCGGCGATGGGCTCCACCAACAGTCCCTCCCCTTCCAGGAGTTTTGCCAGGGGAGGCTGCAGGCCCATCTGGCGCACCAACGGGGCGATCACCGTGGGTCCCGTGGCGGAAACAACAGCGGAAAACAGAGCGGCCAGCTCCCAACTCAACTGGGCCCAGTAGTGGGCCATCAGCAGCCCCCCCGCCAAGGTCGCCGGCAGGCCAAAGATCACCAGCTTGCGCAGGCGGCGTCCCAGAATGGAGTCCGGCACCCGCAATCCCAGGCCCCCCTCGAACAGCACTAGGGCCACCAGCAACTCCACGGCTGTTTCCAGTCCGGAGCCCAGGTCAAGGGGTTCAATCAGGCCCAGGCCTTGGCGGCCCGTCAGCAATCCACCAGCCAGCAGCAATACGACGGCCGGGATGGCCAGGAGCCGTGACGCCAGCCGGGCCATGGCCCCCACGGCAACAGCCACTGCCCACAGCAAAGCCAACTGTTCGGACGCACCCAATGGAGGAGCAATGAGAGCGGCCACCATGAAGCGAGCTGGCTTTTTGGTTCATTGTGGGTTGGGTTATGGCTTTTGCCAGTAGCCCAGCCACTCTTCTCCACAACGGTCCGCCACGGAGCGCTGGGCCTGCCGGAGGGAAGCCCAGCGGGGCGGGGGAAGATGGTCGCCCAGGCACTGCTGCAGGTATGCTGGTGCAGGTGATGGATGTAATTCCCAACCCTTGCGTTTCTCTCCCAACTCAAGCATGCGTTGGCGGACTCTGTGGTTTCCATGGATCGGGCTAGCGCTCACCACGGTGCTGCTTCTGAAGCTGTTGGCCATTGTGGTGGGCAGTCCCCAGGGTGAAGATTCCGGGATGCTCCTGAGCACCTTGGCGTTCACTGTCCACGACCATGGACCCATGGCCCTGTTGGGCTTGCTGGTTGCCGCCATGGGGCTCCAGGCCAACACCGGATCCTTGCCGAGCAAAGCCATGACAACGGCCCAGCGGCTGACGTGGCAACTCACCGCAGCGTTGGCCGTCCTGTTGGCCGCTCTGTTTCTGGGCAGCACGATTCTGGGGGAGGTGGAGTTGCAGCAATCGTTTGCCCAGCAGCAGGCTGCCATAGAGCAAGAAGTTGTGCAGTTGCAGGAGGAATTGGAGCGGATCCAATCCCCTACGTTCCTGGATGCCCTGGCTGAGCCAGGGCGTCTGGAGGACTTGCAAGCCGGCCTTCCCGATCTTGCCCCGGATGCCGACGCCGAGGAGGCCGTGGCTGCCCTGGAGCAGGTTGTTCTCCAGGACTTGAACGAACTGCAGCACGTGCAGGAGAGCCATGCCCAACAAGAGACGCGGGAAGTCTGGGGGGCACGGTTGTTCAGCCAGTTGCCCGAGACGGTGCTGGGGGTGGGCGCCGCCGTCGTTGCCGGTGTTGCCTTATCAGGTTTGGCGGGTGCAGAAAACAAAAAAACGCCGACCAAAGACAACCAATCAACGGATTAGACTTTACTTTCCTCCATGCCGACTTAAGACCCGAAAGGATGATGCCGGAGTCCAGGAAAGACATAGGCCCAGGTCCCCTCGCCCGCTTGCGCAACGACCTCAAGAACGACCTGTTGACGGGCCTGGCGGTGGTGATCCCTCTGGCCACAACGCTGTGGTTGTCCACCATTGTGGCGCGGCTGGCGGTGGAGTTCCTGACCTCCGTTCCCAAGCAGTTCAATCCCCTGCAAACCCAGAACCCCTTGCTGCTGAGCTTCATCAACTTGATGGTGGGGTTGCTGGTGCCGCTGCTGGCCATCCTGCTCATTGGCCTGATGGCCCGCATCGCCGTGGTGCGGCCCCTGGTGGCGTTTGGAGAAGACACCCTCATTCGGATCCCCCTCGCTGGAACGGTCTACAAGACCCTCAAGCAGCTTTTGGAGACCCTGCTGGGGGACAACTCCAATCGGTTTCGGCGGGTGGTGCTGGTGGAGTACCCCAGGCAAGGCACCTTTGCCATGGCCTTTGTGACGGGTCCGGTGGGTCAGTCTCTACAGCCCCTCTTCCCCGAACCCATGATCAACATCTTCATCCCCACGTCCCCCAATCCCACCACCGGCTGGTACGCACTGGTGGCCGAGAAGGACGTGAAGACTCTGGATATCCCCGTGGACATGGCCTTCCGGACCATCATCTCCGCCGGTATTCTCAGTCCCGACCAGAAGCCCTCCGCCTCTCCCGAGGACAAGGACCCCCAGGGGCAGCCCGTGATCTCCTATTCCCCCTCAGGCGGGGCCTGACGTCATGGCCCAATCAAGCCGTTCCCTGGCTCGGGAGTTGGCCCTTCTCATCCTGGGGCAGATCAGCGACAAGACAACTGCCCCTGCAACTGACCATGCGTTGACGCTGGAAGACCTGCTGCTTGCCGCCCTTGCCGCCCTCCATGGCCACATGCGAGACGCTTTGGAGCGCTCCGCCCAGGATCTGCACAGGTCACAGCAACATGCTTTGGAGAGTGAACTGGGGTCCCGTGAGTTGGCCAAAGCACGGGACAACCTGCGGATGGGGTTGGAAAAGGCGGAGCAGGTGATCAACCGACTCTCTGCCGTGCTGGATCTGCCGCGGTTGCTGCTGGCGGCTGAACAGGAGCAAGTGCGAAGCCATTGCCTGAGGCTGGCTGCAGCCGTGAGGGAGCACCGCACTACGTTGGATCAGCAGTTGGACGACGTGATGGAAGGCTGGCGTCTGGCCCGGCTTCCCCAGGTGGACCGCAACATTCTGCGGTTGGCTGCTGCGGAGTTGATGGTGTTGGATACCCCCGTGGCGGTGGTGTGCAACGAGGCCGTTGCCCTTGCCAGCACCTACAGCGATACGGAAGGACGGCGGCGCATCAACGGCATCCTGCGCCGCTTCACGGCAGCGCAGTTGTCCCCCGCCGGAGCCTGAGGCCAATGGTGTTTGACTGGTTTAGACGCCGTCAGGTGAAGAAGCCTGCCGAGGAGGCCCAGTCTCCGGAGGTGGAGTCTTCGGAGGTCAAGCCTCAAGATGTGGAGTCTCCAGAGGCTGCGCCGGCCGGTCCGGTGTCTGAGCAGACCCAACCCACGCCTGGACCCGCGGAGGTTGTCGCTCCACAAGCCGGGGTTGCGCCCGTGGCATCAGCACAGGACACCCTGGATTGGGCCAAGGCAGCCTACAGGCGCCTGAAGGCTGAACAGACAGCCAAGGCTGCTGCTGCGCAACGGGCCACGGCAGCGCCACCTGCCACACCGGTGGCTGAAGCGCTGTCCTCGCCACCATCCTCTACCCCGGAAGGCAAGGCAACATCCCCTGAGCAGACCCCCACCCCACCCCCGGCAGCAGGTATGGGTCTGCTGGCCAGGGCAGCCGCTGAACGAGAGCAACGGCAAATGGCGCTTGACGCACAGGCCATCGCTGCAGAGCCTCCTCGGCAGAACGATGGCGTGGAGACGGCGCCCGAGCCCGGTTTGGGCAGCTTTGACGAGGAGTTCACCTGGTCGGCCGAGGTGCTGGCTGCCCAGGGTCGGCAGGTGGAGGAGGTGTCCCTGGAGGAAATCCACTGGCTGGGACGCCTGCGGCAGGGCATGGAGAAAACCCGTCGCGGCTTGGTCACGCAACTGCTGAACAGCCTGGGAGACGACCCCCTCACCCCTGAGATCGTGGACGACCTGGAGGCGGTGTTGCTCCAGGCCGACGTGGGCGTCGAGGCCACCGATGCCGTGCTGGAAGCCCTGCGCCGCCGCGTCAACGAGGAGGTGGTGCCCCCCGATGAAGGTCTCCGCCTGCTGAAAGATCAACTGCGGCAGCAGCTTGAGCGGCCCATTCGCGCCACGGGTTGCGACCTGTTGGCTCCGCAGCGGGAGCGGCTCAACGTTTGGCTGCTGGTGGGGGTCAACGGCGTGGGCAAGACCACCACCTTGGGCAAGCTGGCCAACCTGGCGGTGCGCAGTGGCTATCGCTGCATGGTGGCGGCGGCAGACACGTTCCGCGCCGCGGCGGTGGAACAGGTGAGCATCTGGGCGGAGCGCAGCCAGGTGGAGGTGATCGCCAATCCTTCCGCCAACGCTGACCCGGCTGCCGTGGTGTTTGACGCCATTGGCGCGGCCCAGGCCAAGCAGGTGGAGTTGTTGCTGGTGGATACTGCGGGCCGCCTGCAGACCAAACACAACTTGATGGAGGAGTTGGCCAAGATTCGCACCATCATTGACCGCAAAGCTCCCGACGCGGTGGTGGAGTCCCTGCTGGTGCTGGATGCCAGCCAGGGGCAAAACGGCTTGCGTCAGGCCTTGGCCTTCGCCCAGGCTGCCCAGCTTACGGGCGTGGTGATGACCAAGCTGGACGGCAGTGCCAAAGGGGGCGTGGCTCTGGCCGTGGCCAGTGAGGCCAATCTCCCCATCCGCTTTATCGGCGCCGGAGAAGGTCTCCGTGATCTGCGCCCCTTCAACGGATTCGAGTTCGTTGAGGCCCTGATGGCCAGCCCCCGCTGAGCAGCAACAGGACCAGCCCATAGGGGGGG
>NZ_FITM01000049.1 GCF_900047545.1 Candidatus Synechococcus spongiarum | reverse complement strand
TGTTCCTCACAGAGCCAGAACAAAGCCTCCATCCTTCCTCCTCCTCAAGGTCTCTCGGGGGGTCCCCCCATCCAAAGGGCGTCTCTTCCTATTTTATGGGTCCTGAGCCTAGAAATACATCCAAGCGGCCGCGAAGCCGGCCATGCGGCCTGCGGTCATGCCTTGGGCGGTGAGAAGCGCCAGCGAGGTGACCGCCACCGCTCATCCTCCCGTAGCCGGGCCGGCATCCGTAGCCATCCAGGCGGGGGCACATCACGTCGTTGATCACTAGATTGGGGAGTAAGGGGTCCTACCCAGATAGGCCTGGGTAGCCTTTGAGCAACGGGACAAACGATTTTAATCGCCCCATGGGTGGGGACCCTCCGCCATGGAATCCCCAAGCCCATTCCAGAAGATCTGGTCACCAACCACCACTGCCAGGGCCATGGCCACCCCGCAATGGCTCCACTGGGGCGACCCCTGGAGCCAGAGGCCAAAGGCCTGTCGTAAACGTTGCTGTTGCCGCCAGCCGAGACAGTTGCCGGCGCCATCCACAAAGGCAACACTGGCGGCGTTGCGGCATTTCACCTCCACGATCAACAGCCGCCCGTCCTGGTGCAGCAGCAAGTCCATCTCCCCATGGCGGCAGCGCCAGCGATGTTCCAGAACCTCCCAGCCCTGAGCCGTCAGCACTGTCGTAACCCGTTGTTCTGCAGCCAGTCCCCGCTCGGAAGACGTGCCCATGGTTTTTACACAACACTGGTCCCAGGGTTCCCCCGCCCTAGCATCCGGTGACGGGCGGATCTTTCCTGCTTTGTCACCAACGGCAGAAAAAATCCCACCAGGCCGGTAAACTGGGTTGGTACCTGCTGGAGGATGGAGATGGGGTTGCTGCTGGCTGGTCTGTTGGCTGCGGGGTTTGCCTTGATAGTGAGCCTGGTGGTGCCGCCACCCCTCTTGGCCGCCATGGACTATGCCAAACAGTCCCTCATCGGGGCTGATTTCCACGGGCAGGATCTGCGGGGCACCACCTTCAACCTAACCAACCTGCGGGAGGCGGATCTGGGGGAGGCGGACCTGCGGGGCGCCAGCTTGTTCGGGGTCAAGCTGCAAGACGCCAACCTGCGGGGCACCGATCTGCGGGAGGCCACCCTGGATTCCGGCATCCTGCGGCGGGCAGATTTACGGGACGCTCGACTGGAGGACGCCTTTGCCTTCAATGCACGGTTTGAAGACGTGGACATCACCGGTGCGGACTTCACCAACGTGATCCTGCGGAAGGATCAACTGCGGGCCCTCTGCCGCCGTGCCGACGGGACCAACCCCATCACCGGCCAGGCAACCCGCGATACCCTTGGTTGCACCTGACACCTGCGCTGAACACCATGGATCCCACCAGTCTTGAGCGTCTCGCGGCCCTGAAGCGGCAATTGCCCCAAAAGCTGCCCCTGCCGGACCAGAGAGCGGATCAGGCGGCGGACCACAAATCGGCCCAGCGGCAACCGGCGCGCCGGCACCCTCTGGAAACAATCCAGGATCCCGAACATCTCTTCGGGGAGTTGATGAACACCAGCCCGGACGGCCACGTCCCCGACCATCTTTTGGAACGCCTGCGCAGCCTGGAGCAACAGCGGGCGGAGGACGCTGGCGGACAGGCCCAACCTGCCAATGGGGACGTGAACCGTGAACAAGAGCAATACAGCCTCTTTGAGGCCCTGTTGGGGGACGAGGACTAGGGAACGTGACGCTGAGTGCCCAAGGGCCAGCCGCCGTGGGCGTCAATGACGGCGTCAATGGCGGCCATGAGGCGAGGCGTTATGGCCAGGGCGGCGCAGAGGCGACGGTAATGCTGAATATCTGAGAAGGAAAGCCGGCGCCCCTTGCGATCTTTGAGCCACTTTTGGGCAGGGGCGTAGCCACCGATACTGAAGGTCCAGGTTTCAGGAGATACATTGTGGAAGCATTGTTGGGCGTTGATCCACACCTGGCCGGGATGGCTATTTTGTGGTGGTGTATAAGATAGCCTCTTAATAATATTATCACCGCGGTGGGGAAATTCAGGCGCGTCTTCGTAATCTTCCCTTTCAAGACAATGGCGAACAACCAACTGTTGGCCCAAGTCAACGAGGGCTGCAAAAAGAACTCTATTGCTGATGAGAGGCAAGCTGGGGAAGTCTGATTTCAAATGATCCCGGTAGCGCTGGCGATAGGCCGGGCTATGGAGCAAAGCATAGATGCTGTGCAGCATGTCCTCCGGGCCAAAGCTAGTGGTCAGGTCTCCTGGCCCGTCAGGGACAAACTCCAGATTGAAAGCAGCAGAGCTGGCATTGATAAAGTCTGGATTGAGGTTATGTTGTCTGGTTGAGCTAACTTTAATATCTTCCTCAGTCAAGTACTGATAGAGAGGGAAAAGCAGATTGCCGCCACGGCGAAAAAGATTAAGATCCGTGGGGTTGCGGGAGACAAACGCAACATCCCACTGCCTTGAACCGGTTACCTGACCGGCACGGCCGATGCAAAGAGCAAGATTTGCACCTGAGAACATATGCATCATCACATGCTCGCGCCTGTTGACAGCAATATTGCGATTAAATACGGTTATCCTTTTATCAAAAGGACGATAGAGTATAGATTTAATTTGGCTACGCCACAGTCCACTGGCAAGCTCCTTTTTGGCGCGTTCGTAGTGCCATTGGCTTTGTGAACACAAACGCCAAATCCGACGCGCCTCTTTTTCTGATGTCGTATTCAGAAAGCGCTCTACCTTATCAATCATCTCTTGGCTCGTCCAGGAAATTGCAAGTTGGTCATGGGTGGTGACGATCCCTGTAGCTGCACATGGGTTTGCAGGGGAGAAGATATTAACGATTGACCAGAATTTTTCATATTCTTTGTTAATGGTTTGATCCCGTGGCACAAATAGATAGAGGGGTGCTTGAGGCGTTAGCGGTGTCCATGGTGTAGTCTCCACGTCATTGGCTGCAAGCCAGCCATACTTGCCGTCACATTGGCCACCACCGGGGCCGGCTTCCCGCTCACCCCATAGCTCCCCGTAAAATACCCCTTTGCTCAGGTTGTGGGCGTTTTTGCCATGCTTGACAAAGAAGCCAATGGCAACACCCTGCTGGATATCAAAAACATTCATATCCTTGCTGCCGTCCGGGGCAGCCTCCCGTCTCCTGGTATTGCCATGGAGGTCCAGCAGGTAGATCTGATCAAAAGTCTCCATCAGACTGCGGCGCATGGCGCGGAAGGTGGGATTGTCAAGATAACTGTGATTGGTCACAAATGCTAAAATTCCCTCGCCGGTTTTCTCAATACGCCACTGGGCAAAGCGGATAAATTTTACGTAATCATCATTGAGCCACTTCGTGTTTCTCTCCTGCAAATCTTGACCATCCATATGGAAGTAGCTCCCTTTTGAGAAGTGATTACCCTGGCCTCTGAGCAGTTGATTGATCCAGAGATTGTTATTGGCTGAGTGGCCTAAATAAGGTGGATTACCAATCACCACCATCACGGATTTTTCCCGCTTAATCCCATCAGCGCTGGCAGCTTCACGAGCAATGGCATGGGCCAAGAGGACACCTTGCTTCTGTTGATGGCCGCCCTCTAAAGTATTGGTGAGAAAGACGTTCAGGCGTTGGTCAGGCGCAAGCTTCAGGCCTTGGTTTTGATCTCCCAATTCCAGGGCTAATTTCAAATGGCAAATGGCATAGGGTGCCATCAGCAACTCAAATCCAAACAGTCGCGGTAGCAAATGCTGATTGACGTACTCCAGCCAGGTTCCAGCCAAACCTTGCTGCTCCAGGGTGGCGCGAATCTGGACAATCACTTCCCGAAGAAATGTTCCCGTGCCGGCAGCAGGATCCAGAATGAACACACGGTGCTTTTCGCCGGGGCCTGGCAGTTCTGCCAAACCGGAAGGCAGCTCAAACTGGCGCTGTAGCAGCCGATCTACACTGCGTACAATGTAAGAGACTACAGGCTCAGGTGTATAATAGACACCGCGAATTTCTTGTAATTTTGGATCATAAGCTTTCAGAAAATTCTCATAAAAATGTACAACAGGGTCTTCCCGCTGACTGCGTTGCCCAAAATCTTCCAGCACTGCCGTCATATCGGCTTGGTCCAGCAGATGGGCCAGATCATCCACAATCCAGGCTATGGATTGATCAAGACCAGGTCCGGCAATGCGCCCGAATACGTCTTGAAGAAATGGTGTGGTTTTGGTGAATACTGCTGATTGGCGTGTGAATGGTGCTCCTGTCAAGTGCCCGCAGCGGGCGGCAAACAGACCGTAGATTGCCGTTTGCGCTTGTAGATCAGCAAAGTCTGCTGCGGACAGGTCTGTGATCAAGACTTGGCGGTAGACCTGCCAGAGTTCATGCAACGGTTCTGTGCAGTTCTCTTGTGCCAGGACGCGGGCTATGGTGTCCCGCAGGAGGCGGGCCTTGGCGGCCATACGCTGAGCCAACTCCTCAGAGCGGCTAATGGTCATAGGTGCTGTGCTAAAAAAGTCCTGAAATAAGGCGCGTATCCCTGAGAAGGCATCGGGATTGAGCTGGATGACATCGCGCTTGTCCAGATTGCCCAGGCAGACTTCCCTCCGCTGTTGCCCGTCCTGATACCAGCGGAACTCCAGATGGTTGGTCAGGATCAAATTGGCCAGGCCGTGCCGATAGCGCTCAAGCTGCTCGGTCGCTTCAACCTGATCCAGGGCAATATCTACATCCTTGCACTCCACGTAACCAACGGTCACCCCGCCACGCTCCACAACCAGATCCGGGGCGCCGCAAGCCACCTGTTTGGGTTCATTGAGAACAGACAGGTTCCCCCCTAGGCGCTCCAGCAGGTGTTGGAGCGGCAAGCGATAGCTGTGCTCTGTGGCCTTGCCACGGGCTCGGACAGCTTGAATTGCTTCGCCATAAGACCGCAATGCTGCCGCAGCGGCACGATTGTTCAGCATGGAACGGCTTCCTGATTACTCCCATGCTGCCACCCATCCCCTCTCCATCCCGCTCAGACGCCACCGCCACGGCCCTGCCGCGCCGGCTGGTGGTGGCGGGTACGGACACGGGGGTGGGCAAGACCCTGATCTCGGCCATGCTGGTGCGGGCCTTGGCGGCCCGTTATTGGAAACCCATTCAGGCCGGACTGCCACCTCTGAGTGCAGAGTCCAGCGACAGCCAGCAGGTGCAGACCCTCAGCAGTTGCCCCAATAGCGCCATCCTGCCGGAGGCCTATGGCCTTCAGCATCCCGCGTCGCCCCACTGGGCGGCTGAGCAGGAGGGAATTGTTCTGGAGCGCCAGCGCCTCTGGCCACCGGAAGACGAGCCGGACAGGGCGCTGGTGGTGGAGTTGGCAGGGGGTCTGCTGGTGCCCGTCACCCGACACCTGTTGCAGATTGACGTGATGGCGGAATGGGCGCTGCCGGTGGTGCTGGTGGCCCGGGCGGGGCTGGGCACCATCAACCACACCTTGCTGAGTCTGGAGGCCCTGCGCCGGCGCCGCGTCCCAGTGTTGGGGCTGGTACTCAACGGGGACGGCTTTGCCGATAACGCCACTGTGCTGCCCCAATTGGGTCGCACCCGTCTCCTGGGCCATGTGCCCCGCCTCCCCAAGCTGGATCCGGGGGTGCTGGACCAGGTGTGGCGCAACAGCGGCATGGCAAGCTGGTGGCCGGCAACACCATCCCCTCCCCATGGCTGATGATTCCTCCCGTTTGGAAACCGATAGTCTGGGGCCGGTCACCGTGGCGGCCCGCCACTATTGGGGCGCCCAGACCCAGCGGGCCATCCGCAGCTTTGCCATCGGCCCGGAGCGGATGCCCATGGAGATCATCCACGCCCTGGGGCGCATCAAGAGGGCGGCGGCCCTCAGCAACGCCCGGCTTAGCGTGCTGGACGAACAGCGTTGCGGCTGGATTGTGGCCGCCTGTGACGAGGTGCTGGCTGGCGGTTTTGATGATCACTTTCCCCTCAGTGTGTGGCAGAGCGGCAGCGGCACCCAGACCAACATGAACGTCAACGAGGTGATCGCCAATCGGGCTTCGGAATTGGGGGGGGGGCAGCGGGGCCAGAAACGGCCCGTCCATCCCAACGATCACGTGAACCGCTCCCAGTCCACCAATGACGTGTTCCCAGCTGCCGTTCACTTGGCGGCAGCAGACGGTGTGCAGCAGCAGTTGTTGCCCAGCTTGGGGGAACTGATCACCGCCTTGACGGGCAAGGCGGCCCAGTGGACGGACGTGGTGAAAATTGGCCGTACCCACCTTCAGGACGCGGTGCCGCTGACGGTGGCCCAGGAGGTGGGGGGCTGGGCAGCCCAGTTGCATGATGCCGAGCGGCGGTTGCGAGACTCCCTCGCCGGACTCCACGCCTTACCCCTGGGTGGCACGGCGGTGGGGACGGGCCTGGGGGCGCCAACGGGCTTTGGGGAACTGGTGTGTGAGCACCTGCGCCAGGGGAGCGGGCACAACTGGCACGTGGCCCCCAATCGCTTTGCGGTGATGGGCTGTCACGACGCCCTGGTGGACCTGATGGACCGCATTGGCCAACTGGCCATGGGGCTGCACAAAATCGTCAACGACATCCGGCTGCTGGCCTCTGGTCCCCGGTCTGGTTTTGGTGAATTGCGGCTCCCCGCCAACGAACCAGGCAGTTCCATCATGCCCGGCAAGGTGAATCCCACCCAGTGCGAAGCCGTGGCCATGGCCACCGTGCAGGTGCTGGGCCAGAGCAGTGCGGTCACCATGGCGGGCTGCGGGGGGCATTTGCAGATGAACGTCTATAAACCACTGCTGGGCTTCAACCTCCTGCGGGCCACGGCCCTGTTACGGGATTGCTGCCGTTCCCTGCGGGTTCACCTGGTGGAGGGGCTGGAGGTGGATGGGGAACACATCGGCAATTTGCGGGATCGTTCCTTGATGCTGGTGACAGCTTTGGCACCGGAAATCGGCTATGACGCCGCCGCCCGGGTGGCGCTCCATGCCCATGCCCACCAACTCAGCTTGCGGGACGCTGCCCTGAGCCTGGGTGTCATCACGGCAGAACGTTTTGACCAGGTGGTGAATCCCCGAGCCATGGCGCATCCCGACCTGCAGAACAACGATTCAGAGCATTTGTATGGGTAGGCAAGTTGTGCGTTGTCCCCTGAATTGGGTCAAACTGCTGCTGACCAAGGCTGTCCAGGGATATAAGCCCCGCCCTAAAGGGCGGGGTCAGTCTGCTAGTATTCAAGAGCAGGCATCACAGGGCGGGAACCCTCAAACCGCTCTCAAACCCCATCTGCACCAGAAAGTTGAAGGCGAGACTCTCAAGCTCACCAAGGTAGGGTCTATCCCTGTTACCTGAACTGAAACCTCCCGACTCCGCCCAGCAGTGTGACCATTATTAAGGACTGCGTAGGCCGCTACTTCGCCAGTTTCATGGTGGAGGTTGAACACCCTGAACTTCCGCCCAACGGCAAAGCCATAGGCGTGGATCTGGGCTTAACAGCCTTTGCCACAACCAACAATAACCCGAATTCCGGATAAGGGGACCTCAGGGTGAGGTGCTCTTGCCTTAGTTCAGT
>NZ_FITM01000043.1 GCF_900047545.1 Candidatus Synechococcus spongiarum | reverse complement strand
AATCCTATTGGTCCGCCTCCCTCCCATCTTGTTAAGCACTTGACTTCCAATTCCGATGTCGGAAATGTAGCGGTGAAAAGAGCTGCCTATGTCAAGGGGTCGGGGTGGACCGCGCTGGCGTTCGAGTACATGGTCCTTGCGACCGACGAGGACAGCAACGGCATCTGGATCGAGACGAATGCACTGAAACTGGATGGGGATGACCTGATCCGTGACAGTGACAGCAACCTGACCCAAGCCAACGGCAGTGCCCCTGTGGTCTGGAGCGATGCCCTGGCCCTGAGCCGGAGGCTCCACCAGCAAGGGGAGAACATACCGGCGCCGCCTTGGAGAAGCTCTGCATCACCCGGGTCAAGCGGTGGCAGGGGCGCTCTTGGCTCAGCCAAGTCTCAGCCTCCATGCTCCAGCAGCCCCTGCGAGATCCGGGCCAGGCTTTCCGCAACTGGTGGGAGAGCAAGGGGAAATCCAGGGCTCCTCCCGGGTTCAAGAAACGCAGCAACGGGCAGAGAGCAACCGCATCTGAGTGCAAGACCAGTGTGCTGGCGTCTGGACGTGAAGCAGGAATCCACATGAATCAAGAGGTGCAGAGTACACTGCCGTGAGAGAAGAAATCCCTGTCCTTTACGGCGGGGAGGAAGTCAAAAACATGAGAACCATGATCGCAGCAATTCTGCCCGGGCTGCCGTCAGCCATAAACTTCCCGTGTTGTTATTAAACAGTAACATCAGCAGACGACCGTCCTGGGCTTGTTCCATTCTCGCTCGCCTGAATTTGGTCGTTGTTAATTTTATTGTCCGCCAGAAGCTTTACGGCACAGATTTGATGCTCCATATCCTTGGGCAACTCCCCGTTGTGCCTCCAGAGCACTGCCTCAACATGCGGATAGGGTCCACCAGAGTCGCCGCCACCATCAGAGCGGCGGTGCTGGAACTCACCTACACTGCATGGGACCTTACGGCCTTTGCCCGTGATCTGGGAGGAAAGGGATGGTAACCTAACATTACCGATACCTCAGCCGATGCTCCATCGGGCGATTAGCTCAGCGGTAGAGCGCCTGCCTTACAAGCAGGATGTCCCTGGTTCGAATCCTGGATCGCCCATCTGTTGCTCACGACGGCTCTTGATGTAGGTGGCAGCTGTGGTGGCGGACAACTGGAAAGCTTTTATTTTTCCCTTGTCCTGCCCCAGTGCCAAACCATGCTAAAGTTTCCAGCGCTTAGCCACCCTATTCTTCAAGCGATGCTGACGAAAACAGAGCTTCTCAACAAGGTCCGTGAGCTTGCTGATGCCAGCAAGTCGGACGTGGTCCGTGCCTGTGGCTACGTATCCACTACCAAGGACGGGCGGGAGCGCCTCAACTTCACGGCGTTCTACGAAGCAGTTCTTGATGCCAAGGGTGTGGAGATTGGCCGCAGCGGGGGAGCCAAAATTGGTCGCAAGCTCAGCTTTCTGGCCAAGGTTCAGGGCAACGGCAATCTGCTCATTGGCAAGGCCTACACCAAAAAGCTGGGCCTGAACCCTGGTGACGAGTTTGAGATCAAGCTGGGCCGGAAGCACATCCGCCTTGTTCCCCTGGGCAGCGAGGACGACGGCGGAGAGGAGTGATTGTTGGTCACTTCAGCAACGAGAAGATGCCGTTTCCGGCCACGTTCAATGATGACGCAAACCCCCTTTGCCTGAATGATGCTCAAACACGCAGAGCTTCTCAATAAGGTCCGTGAGCTTGCTGGTGCCAGCAAAACAGAAGTCGTTCGCGCCTGTGGCTATGTCACCGCCATGAAGGATGGCCGTGAATGCCTCAACTTCACAGCGTTCTACGACGCACTTCTCCAGGCCAAAGGCGTACGGATTGGCGGTGGAGCCCAAGGCGGCCGCAAGCTCGGCTTTGCCGCCAAGGTTCAAGGAAACGGCAACCTGCTGGTTGGCAAGGCTTATATCAGCCAACTGGGTTTGGCGCCCGGTGATCAAATGGCCATTGAGATCCGTGGCGGCCATATTGTGCTGACCGCGGTGGAGCAGGACAGGAGCGGGTCCCATGAACGCCCAGCGCCGATGGTGTCCATGGGACAATACGATCCCAAGGCCACAGAAGCCCGCTGGCAGTCGGCCTGGGAGCGATGCGATGCATTCCATCCGGATCCCCAGGCCCCGGGCCAACCCTATGGGGTGGTGATTCCGCCCCCCAACGTGACGGGCAATCTGCACATGGGTCACGCTTTTGAAGCGGCCCTGATGGACGCCATGGTGCGGTTCAAGCGGCTACAGGGTTACAACACCCTCTGCCTGCCGGGCATGGACCATGCCTCCATTGCTGTGCAGACGCTTCTGGACAAACAACTGGCCCGGGAAGGAACCAGCAAAGACCAGCTTGGCCGTGAAGCTTTCCTGGAGCGGGCCTGGGCCTGGAAGCAGGAAAGTGGTGGAGCAATCGTCACCCAACTGCGTCGTCTGGGGTTTTCCGTGGACTGGCGGCGGGAGCGCTTCACCTTGGACCCGGAACTCAGCCGGGCCGTGCAGGAATCGTTTCTGAGGTTGCACGAGAAGGGGCTGATTTATCGGGGGGAATATTTGGTGAACTGGTGTCCCGCCTCCGGCTCGGCGGTCAGCGACCTGGAGGTGGAGATGAAGGAAGTGGACGGTCATCTCTGGTATTTCCGCTATCCCCTCACCGATGGGTCCGGCCACCTGGAGGTGGCCACCACTCGCCCCGAGACCATGCTGGGGGACGTGGCGGTGGCGGTCAATCCCGGCGACCAGCGCTATGCCCCATGGGTGGGCCGTACCCTCACCCTGCCCCTTGTGGGTCGCAAGATTCCGGTGATTGCCGATGATCACGTGGATCCCCAATTCGGCACCGGCTGCGTAAAAGTGACCCCGGCCCATGATGCCAACGACTTTGCCATGGGTCAGCGCCATGGCTTGCCTCTGGTGACGGTCATGGGCAAGGACGGTCGCATGAACGAAGCGGCGGGACAATTCCGTGGCCTGGAGCGCTTCGAGGCGCGGCGCGCCGTTGTGGCCACCCTGGCCGCTGAACAGGCCTTGGTGAAAGTGGAAGATTACCGCCACACTGTTCCCTATTCGGACCGGGGCAATGTTCCGGTGGAGCCACTGCTCTCCACCCAGTGGTTTGTGCGCACCAAACCGCTGGCCAATGCCTGCCTGGCCGCCCTGAACCAGGGACGCCCCCGCTTTGTTCCCGAGCGCTGGGCTAAGGTGTACCAGAATTGGCTGATGGAGATCCGCGACTGGTGCATCAGCCGTCAGCTTTGGTGGGGCCATCGCATTCCAGCCTGGTTTGTGGTGAGTGAAACCGGCTCCCGGTTGCGCAGCGACACACCCTACGTGGTGGCCCGCAATGTAACCGAAGCCCAGGACAAGGCCCGGCGCCGTTACGGAGCTAACGCTACAATTCAGCAGGATGAAGACGTGCTGGACACCTGGTTCTCCAGCGCCCTTTGGCCTTTCTCCACGATGGGCTGGCCGGACGAGGAGAGTGCCGATCTGCAGCGCTGGTATCCCAACAGCACCCTGTTCACGGGATTCGACATCATCTTCTTTTGGGTGGCCCGCATGACCATGATGGGCGCGGTCTGCACCCGCACCATTCCCTTCGCCGATGTGTACATCCACGGCCTGGTGCGGGACGCCCGGAACCGCAAGATGAGCAAATCCGCCGGCAACGGCATTGATCCCCTGGTGCTCTGTGAGCGTTACGGGGCGGACGCCTTGCGCTTTTCCCTAGTGCGGGGCGTGGCCGGAGCGGGGCAGGACATTCGCCTGGACTTCGACCCCGTTACACAAACGTCCAACACCGTCGAGGTATCGAGAAACTTTGCCAACAAGTTGTGGAACGCCACCCGTTTTGCCCTCCTCAATTTGGATGGGGCCACCCCCTCGTCCCTTGGCCAGCCGGATCCCCACAAGCTCCTGATCGCAGATCGCTGGATCCTCTCCCGTCTGGTGCGCACCAGTGGGTCCATGGCAGAGAAGCTGGACACCTACGGACTGGGGGAAGCGGCCAGGATCCTCTATGAATTTGCCTGGAACGACGTGTGCGATTGGACCATTGAACTGCTCAAGCGGCGCCTCAACGGCAGCAATTCGGAGGATCGCCGCACGGCCCAGCAGGTTCTGGCCTTGGTGATTGAGCAACTGCTGGTGCTGGTCCATCCTTTCATGCCCCACGTCAGCGAGGAGCTGTGGCATCGGCTGAGCGGCGCTGACGGCGACACCTTCCTGGCGCTACAGCGGTGGCCCCAACTGGATCCGGCCCACCTGAACGACCAATTGGAACAGCAGTTCGGAGCCGTCGTTGATGCCGTTCGCGTGGTGCGCAACCTGCGGGCCGTGGCAGGCTTGAAACCCTCCCGGAGCGCGGACGTGCTCTTTGTGAGTGACAACGAAGGGCTCTGTCAGTTGTTACAGGAGACCAGGGACGACATTGCCGTTCTCACCAGGGCCGGCACGGTGGACGTCAGCACCACCGCCGTGGACCTGCCCCGCTGTTTGAGTGCTGTCAGTGGTGAGTTGCAGATTCTGCTGCCGGTGGGCGGTCTTGTGGACGTGGACGCCCTGCGGGACCGCCTGCGGAAAGACCTGGGCAAAGCGGAGAAGGAGATCAGCCTCCTTGCCGAGCACCTGCGCAATCCCGGATTTCTGGATCAGGCTCCCCAGGAGGTGGTGAGCAGGATGCGCTCCAATCTGAGCGAGGCCCAGCAGCAGCAGCGACTGGCCCAAAGTCGCCTCGCCTCCCTGGGCTGAGGGCAGCTCCGCCCCAGCCGGGATAGGGTTGAATCTCCCGATCTCAATTCCCCATAACCAACGCCATGTCGTCCTTCATCGAATCTATCGAAACCTTCCTCAGAGAATTAGGCCCGGTGGGCTGGATCGTTTTCATTGCCCTGTATGCCCTGGCGGTCACCTTCTACGTACCCGGCTCGGTGCTGACCCTTTTAGGTGGTGCGCTATTCGGGCCGCGGCTGGGAGTGCTGGGAGTGCTGGCGGGCGCCTTTCTGGGGATGGCTGGCAACTGGTTTCTCACGCGCCAGTGGCTACGTCCCTGGGCCCAGAGGAAACTGGAGCAGAATCCACGCCTGCAGCGGCTGGAGCAGGTGCTGAGCCGGGACGAGGGTTGGAAGCTGGTGGCGCTGCTGCGGTTGTCGCCCCTGTTTCCTTTTGTGTTGATCAACCTGGTGTGCGCCCTCACCAGCAATCTGCGGTTCCTGACCTACATGGCGGCCTCAGCCGCCATCCTGCCCGGCACCATCCTCTACATCTACATTGGCGACACAGTCCGCCGGGGTTTGACCTTGGGTGGCGGCCTGGAGCAGGGTCAATTTGCCCTGCGGATCCTTGGGGTGGCAGCCACTTTTGCCGTGGTCTGGCTGGTGGGCCGCACCGCCAGCAAGGTACTGAAAAAGCAACTCAGTGAAACGGACACCTGATCAGGTGGCCCGGAACAGGTTGCGAATGCCGCGGCTGATGGGGGAGAGAACAACGTCGCGGAGCACGGCAATGGCCACAAACCAGTACAGCCGCAGGCGGGCCATGATGCCGCGCCGCTGAGCCAAGTGAGCGTACTTGGCGCGACCACACTCTGTTTTGATCCAGCGTTCAATGCCTTGATCCATGAAGTGACAGAAGCACTGCCTTGAGTCTGCCACAATTTGCCTCACGTGGGTGCAGGCTCTAAGTGGTGTAACAGAGTTGCCTCATCCAGAATCACCAGCCCAAGGGCACGGGCCTTGTCCAGCTTGCTGCCCGGATCGGCACCCACCACCAGATGGGTGGTCTTCTTGCTGACGCTGCTGGTCACTGTTCCCCCTGCCGCCTCAATCCGCGCCTGGGCTTCAGCACGGCTGAGGGAGGGCAGGCTGCCGGTGAGCACGAAGATCTGGCCCGCCAGCGGTCCCTGGGCAGACGTGGTGGACAGGTGAGCCTGGCGGACCTGAAGCTGCAGACCAGCCTTGGCAAGGCACTCCAGAAGTCTTTGATTGGGGGGATTGGCCAGCCACTGCTGCAGCGCCATGGCAATTTTGTTGCCAACGCCTTGGATCCCCTTCGGCTCGTCGGTTCCTTGAAAGTTGCGGGTGGCGGAAAACGCTGCGATCAACTGCTCTGCCGAAGGGAAGATGCGGGTCAGGAGTCTGGCCCTTTTTGCTCCCACGTCGGGAATGGTGCAGAGCAAGTGCCCCCCGGACGCTTCCCAGGAGGCTTCTCGATCAATCAACAGATTCTGGTTGCCGGGCTGGCTGAGCCACTGTTGCAGCTTGCAGGCAGACACTTTGCCCATCACCCCCTTAAGACCAGTCAAAAGAGGTTCATCGGCGCCCTGGAATTGCCGGGTCACCGCAAAAGCCTCCGTCAGGCTCTCTGCCGAGGGAAAGGCGCGGGCCAACACAGCTGCATTGGCGGTGCCCACATGGGGAATCCCCAGGCCATAGAGCACACGATGCCATGGTTGCCGCTTGGATGCCTCCAGCGACTGCAGCAGACGGCAGGCCGACTGCCCGGCCCAACCCTCCAATGCGGTCAGATCAGCCTCCTGTAATCCATAGAGATCATCAATGGTGTGAACCAGGCCACATCCCACCAACTGCTCGATCCGCTCAGGGCCGAGGCTGTCAACATCCAGGGCGTCACGGCTGACCCAATGGCGCAGAGCGCCGCGGAGGATGGCTGGACAACTGCTATTGACACAGCGAGTGGCGGCCTCCATCTCCAACCCGGCCAGAGCCTCCAGAAGCGATGCCTTGAGCTTGGGGCAATGGTCCAGGAGATGTTGATTGGCTGGATCGGACAGCCACTGCCGTAGGGCGGCTTGCTTCGATTCCCGCACCAGGGGGGAACCGCATTCCGGGCAGTGACGGGGAAACCTGAGGGGTTCGCCTGGAGGTGAGCACGGCTCCACCCGCACCAATTCAGGAATCACCCCACCCGCCTTGCGCACCACGAGGGTGTCTGCCTCATGCAGACCCGTTCCTGTTGTGAGGTCTTCTATCCGGTCGGCATTGTGAAGGGTGGCCCGCGTCACGGTGCTCCCGTCCAGTTGCACCGGGTCAAACTCCGCCACTGGCGTGACCACACCTGTGCGGCCCACCTGTGCCACAAGGCGCCGCAGCCTGCTCCTGGCCTCCACCTGGCTGAACTTCATGGCCACAGCCCAGCGGGGCGCCCTCTGGGTGTGTCCCACCTGCTGCTGAAGGGCCAGATCGTTCAACTTGACCACCACGCCGTCGGTTCCATAGGGAAGCTGGTGACGCTGAAGGTTCCAATGCTGGTAAAATCTGCCCACGTCCGCCAGGGTGGTGCAGCGCCGGGCATGGCGGGTGACTTTGAACCCGGCAGTGCTCAACCAGTCCAGGGCCGCCAACTGCTGGCGGGCCTGGGGCTGCTTCGGCGAGAGGTGAAGCCCGTAGGCCAGAAAATCCACCTGCCGGCTGGCCACTACCTGGGGATTCAACTGGCGCAAGGTACCGGCACAGGCATTGCGGGCATTGGCAAAGGGCGCCTCGTCCTGTTGGTGGCGCTGTTGATTGATGGCGGAGAAGGTGGCTTCCGACAGAAACGCCTCGCCACGGATCTCTGCCCAGGCCGGCGGGTCCGCACAGCGTAGCCGGAGGGGGATGGAGCGAATGGTGCGGACGCTGGCGGTGATCTCCTCCCCCCGTTGACCGTCTCCCCGGGTGGCCCCCTGCACCAGCAGGCCTTGCTCATAGCGCAGAGCC
>NZ_FITM01000048.1 GCF_900047545.1 Candidatus Synechococcus spongiarum | reverse complement strand
TTTCAAGTGGGGAAACAGTGACCTTCCCTGGTGCCCTTATCCAGAACTGGGGTTGATGAAGGCTCCTTTCCTCACCGCCCAACGCAAGGAGAAGACCTTGGCCACGGGTCAGACCATCCGGAACTCTCCCTATGGGGAGGAAGCCCCCACAGTTGCAGCCTTGCCGGTCCGATCCAATTCAATACAACAGCAGGTTTCATCCGTCCGTCAGGTGAACCTTCATAACTGGCGGACCTGGCTCTCAGGCGCTTCACGGTAGCGTTGGGCACCATTGTCAATTTTCCGCCCCATGGCTATTGCCCTGGCCGCACTGCTCAAGGAAGGGACCAAGAAGTCCCACACCATGGCCGAGAACACCGGCTTTGTAAGCTGCTTCCTCAAGGGGGTGGTGGAAAAGGCCAGCTACCGCAAGCTGGTGAGTGATCTGTACTTCGTCTACGGGGCCATGGAGGAGGAGATGGCCAAGCTCAAGGACCATCCAGTGGTGGGTCCCATCGTGTTTGACGAGCTGAACCGCAAACAAAGCCTGGCCAAGGATCTGACCTACCATTATGGCGAGAATTGGGACAGCCAGGCCCACCCCTCGGAATCCGCCAAGACCTACGTGGACCGCATCCATCAGGTGGCCGCTCAGGAACCGGAACTGCTGGTGGCCCATGCCTATACCCGCTACATGGGAGACCTCTCCGGTGGGCAAATTCTCAAGACCATTGCCCAGAAGGCCCTGAACCTGGGGGACCAGGACGGGGTCAACTTCTATAACTTCGACACCATTGCCGACGAGAAGGCGTTCAAGGCCATGTATCGCGCCCGGATGGACAGCCTGCCCATTGACAAGGCCACGGCGGAGCGTATCGTGGCAGAGGCCAACCATGCCTTCGGCCTCAACATGCACGTGTTCAAGGAGTTGGAAGGCAACTTGATCCTGGCCATCGGCAAGACCCTCTTCGGCTTCCTCACCCACCGCCAGCGGTCCGGCAGTACGGAAGGAGGGGCCACCGCCACGGCGGCCTGAGGGTTCGCACCTTGCGGGACGCTCCCCTACGCCCCCTCAAGGTGCTCCTGCCGGGGACGGGGCCGCGGTTTCAATGCGGCGGCCTGGCGGTGGAGTTGCAGTTGGCGGCCACCGCCCGGACGCTGACGCCCACGGAGGTGGTCACCTATGGGCAGCGGCAGGGGGATGCCCCCTTCCTGGACGACCTGTTGCGGCCGGAACCGGCCAGCATGCAGCGGCAGAACTCCCTTTGGCTGGTGAGCTGGGGATTTCACGTGCCCCGGTTGCTGGGGCGTCTGCGGGGTCGCGCCGTTGCCTATCACGCCCACAGCAGCGGCTACGGTTTTCAGTTGCCGCCGGGTGTCCCGGTGCTGGCGGTGAGTCGCCACACCATGGCTTACTGGGGCGCACGGGCACCGCGCAATCCCCTGTTCCTGCTCCCCAATGCCGTAGGCCCGGCCTTCCGCAACCGCGGCGGCGTCCGGGACCTGGACGTGCTGGTGCAGCGCCGCAAGACCAGCGCCTACGTGCTCCACACCCTGGTGCCGGCCCTGCGGCAGCAGGGGTTGCGGGTCCATGTGCAGGAGGGCTTGGTGGACCGCCTGGAGGACCTGTTCAACCGCAGCAAGGTTTACCTCTACGACTCCGCTGACCACTGGAACCGGGCCGGGGTGAGTGAAGGCTTCGGCTTGCCCCCCCTGGAGGCGCTGGCCTGTGGCTGTGTGGTGTTCACCAGCCTCAATCACGCCCTGGCGGACCACCTCACCCCTGGGGTCAACTGCTTCCAGATCGGTGCGGGCACACTGGCGACGGACGTGGAACGCATCCGGGCCGTCTGCCCGGAGACGACGCCACCCCCCTCAGCCTCGCTGCTGAGGGACAGTCACCAGCGCCATATCCTTGGACAGGTGCTGCAAGAGGTGAATGCCCATTGGGATCGCCTCGCAGCCGGGGACCAACCCCTGCGCTCCACCCCCCACCCCTGGCCCCTGGCCATCCGCTGCAAACGCTGGCTGCGGCGCTGGCGCTGAGCCCCGGGGCCATACTGTCAACATCCCCAGGAATAGGATGAGCATCCTGGATCAACTCAACAGCAGCCAACGGCAGGCCACGGCACACCACTGCGGTCCTCTGCTAGTGGTGGCGGGTGCCGGCAGTGGCAAAACACGGGTGCTCACCCACCGTATTGCCCACTTGCTGGGCCACCACGGCGTGGACCCGGAGGCGATCCTGGCGGTCACCTTCACCAACAAGGCGGCCCGACAGATGAAGGAACGCCTGGAACTGCTGCTGGCCCGGCAACAGGCCCTGGATAGCCATGGTCAGCCCTGGGGCACCTTGACGGAGCCGCAACAACGGCAACTGCGCAGTCGAATCTACCACGAGGTGACCAAAATCCTCTGGATTGGCACCTTCCATGCCCTCTTCGCCCGGCTCCTGCGCCTGGAAATGGATCACTACCAGGACCCGGAGGGTTTCACCTGGACCCGGCAGTTCACCATCTACGACGAGCAGGACGTGCGCAGCCTGTTGAAGGAAGTCGTCACCCAGGAGATGAACCTGGACCCCTGCTCCTTTGATCCCAAGCAGGTGCGCTGGGCCATCAGCAGGGCCAAAAACAATGGCCTCCTGCCCGATGCCTATGCAGCCGCCCACCAGGGCCACCGTGGCAGAAAAATTGCCGAGGCTTACCGCTGCTATCGCCGCGCCCTGGCCGCCAACAACGCCCTTGATTTTGACGACCTGCTGCTGATTCCCGTGCAATTGCTGAGGGACGACGGCCAGGTGCGGCAGCGTTGGCACCAACGGTTCCGGCATCTGCTGGTGGATGAATACCAAGACACCAACCGCACCCAATATGAACTCCTGCGATTACTGGCCACCGACGGCGCCGATCCCCGCACCTACGGACCATGGCAAGGGCGATCCCTCTTCGTTGTTGGGGACGCCGATCAGAGCATTTACAGCTTTCGGGCGGCGGATTTCACCATTTTGATGGACTTCCAGAGGGATTTCGGGGACGGACAGGGGGATGCAGACACCCGCACCATGGTGAAGCTGGAGCAGAACTACCGCTCCACCGCCACCATCCTGGAGGCCGCCAACGGGTTGATTGCCCATAACCATGAGCGCATTGACAAGGTGCTCCACCCCTCCCGGGCCCGAGGTCGCCCCATCCACCTCAGCTGTTGCGACGACGAGTTGGTCGAGGCGGATGCCCTGGTGCAAACTATGTTGGCGGCCAGACAGAGGAATCCCGGCCTGCGGTGGGGGGACATGGCTGTTCTCTATCGGGTCAATGCCCAGTCCCGGGTTTTGGAGGAGGCCCTGGTGCGCGCCTCAGTGCCGTACACCGTTGTTGGTGGCCTGCGCTTCTATGACCGTCGGGAAATCAAGGACGCCCTGGCCTATCTGCGCCTCGTGCTCAATCCCGCCGATAACGTGAGTCTGTTGCGGGTCATCAACGTTCCCCGCCGCGGGATCGGCAAAACCACCCTCCAGCGCCTGACAGATGCCGGCACCCAGCTTGGGGTTCCCCTCTGGGAGATCATCTCCGAGCCGGAGTCTGTGCAGAGTCTGGCGGGGCGCTCCGCCAGGTCCGTGGCGCAATTTGTCACGCTGATCAACACTTTGCAGCAGGAGGTGGAGCGCATACCCCCCGCGGAAGTGGTGCAACGGGTGATTGAAGACAGCGGCCTCATGGCCCAACTGAAGGCGGAGGGCACCGACGAGGCGGAGGAGCGTCTCCGTAACCTGGGAGAATTGGTGAATGCAGCACTGCAATACCAGGCAGAAACCGATACACCCGACCTCCGGGATTTCCTCACTTCCGCCGCCCTCGCCAGCGAGGACAAGGACAAAAGGGATCTGAAGACGGATCAGGTGGTGCTGATGACCTTTCATGCCAGCAAAGGGCTGGAGTTTCCCTTCGTGGCCCTGGTGGGTCTTGAGCAGGGATTGTTCCCCAATCACCGGGCCATGGAGGATCCAGCCGCCATGGAGGAGGAACGCCGCCTCTGCTACGTGGGGCTCACCCGGGCCAAGGACGAACTGCATCTCTTCCATGCCCGGATGCGTCGGCTCTGGGGTGGCGGACGGAAACCCGCCCCGCCTTCCTGTTTCCTAGCGGAACTGCCGGAGCAGTTGGTGGAGATTCAACGGCCCCGCAGCAGTGGCGTGGCCCTGCGGCGTCAACTGTACCCGGACAGGCTTCTGCGCAGTGACCGGCCTGAAGGGAGGCCGACACCCCACGACACCGTGGCCATCCAGACCGCTTGGCGGGCCGGGGACTTGGTGGACCATGACCAATTTGGCCAGGGACAGGTGACCCATTGCTTTGGCGCAGGAAGCAAGCTCTTCCTGGCCGTGAAGTTCGGCAAGCAA
This sequence comes from Candidatus Synechococcus spongiarum, assembly GCF_900047545.1. GTDB lineage: Bacteria > Cyanobacteriota > Cyanobacteriia > PCC-6307 > Cyanobiaceae > Synechococcus_B > Synechococcus_B spongiarum_C. Next base: position 1,715 of record NZ_FITM01000048.1, on the reverse strand, counting down.
TCCAAGGTGTTGGATCCCCGCCTGGCCCCCATCCGCCGGGTCGGCACCGCTGGCTGAGGCGTGGCAGACACCGCCGGCCGCCTCCCGAACCTGGCCCCTGACCTGCAACACCTGCTGGGCCGGCACGCCACCCAGGCCCTGACCGTACTCCTGGCTAGCCTCAGCCGCCAGCCCCTGGGAGTGTGGCTGGTGGGGGGTGTGGTGCGGGATCAATGGCTCCATCATCACCGCGCAGGGGCCGGCGGCCAAGGCGGCAGGGTTCAGCCCATGGACGTGGATCTGCTGCTGACGCCGGATCCCCAGGCGCCGGAACTGACCTTGCGTCAACTGGCCCCCCGCTGGGAGACGGCACTGGCGGCAGCGGGGTGGTCTCTCAGTGCCCAGGTGCATGGAGACTTCGGCACAGCCCAACTGACGCTAGAACCTGCTCAGGCCCGGCAACCGCCCCATCCCACGGACCGGAAGCTGCTGACCGTTGACGTGGCCATGGCCCGCACCGAGCACTACCCCGCACCTGGGGAGAATCCCCGTGTAACGCTCACAGCGTCGCCCGATGCGGTCCTGGTGGACCTGGGTCGCCGGGATGTGTCTATCAATGCCATGGCCCTGCCATGGCCCCACGGCCCACTGCTGGATCCCCACGGCGGCCAAAGTGACCTGGAGCGGGGCCTGCTGCGCTTTCTCCACCACACCAGCCTCCGGGATGATCCCACCCGGGTGATTCGCGCCGCCCGCTACGGCGCCCGGCTGCACATGGACCTGGACCCTGAAGCGCGCCGCCAACTTCAGGACACCATGGCCCGCTGGCCATGGCGCCGTGAGCCCCCCTGTCCCCCAGCCCTGGGGAGTCGTCTGGGTATGGAGTTGGCCCTATTGCTCCAGCAGGAGCCATGGCGCCAGGGCCTCAGCCTCCTGCAAGACTGGGGCGCCCTGGACCTGGTGGATTGGTCGGGAAGCCTGCAGCAGGACCCCACATGGCGCCGTCGCCTCCACTGGGCAACCCGCTGGAACCTGCCCCTGCTACCGGCCCTGTTGATGGGCGCCGCCGACCCCCTGGCCGTCGCTCAACGGCTGCAACTCCCCACAGCCCAACAACGGCTCATGGCCCAGACCTTGGCGCTGCGGGATTGGTTGGGGTAGGGAGGATGGTTTGCTTGTCTACCCCGGCCGGATACCTGCTATGATAGACAGGTTGATGGTCATTCTCCCTCCATCGCAGTTGAGGCGATGTACGACACCCACAATTTCAAGGTACCGCAGCAATCGGGAGATTACGCTGAATGCTCCAGCGTTCGTCATTCAGAAAATAGAAGCGATCATCACTGCCGCTATGGATTCCGGTCGAAACAAAATTTTGATAGACACAAACCTGAAGCTTGGCCTCCCCATGGAAAACATCGATAAAATTGCAGGACCGTTCGTCGAGGCTTGGGCATACGAAGTCTTCAGAGAAACGATTGAAGACAAAGAAAATACGTACGACCTTCTCAATGTAGAGGCAGGAGAGCGTCTCAACTTTGCCGACGTCATTCTTCAGTTTCGCCGTAGGCGGAAACGTTCCGAGTCTGTTACTGGATACATCGATGTCAAGGCAACAAGTGAAGATATTAAGAGCAGTGGCAAATCTCCCAACATAACTTCTTTTGTCCGAATTCGTACAGAGTACGTTAAAAATCCAGATCTTATATTTATCATTTTATCCATTAAACATAGTG
>NZ_FITM01000024.1 GCF_900047545.1 Candidatus Synechococcus spongiarum | reverse complement strand
GTTCAGCAGACGGTGGAGCCGGTGTTGTTTTGCTGCCGCCGCTGGCTTCTGGAGCACTACCGTGCGCTGCAAGGCCAGAGGAATCCGTTGGCCGATCCTCGGGATCTGCACCTGGTGGACGTGCCGTTGGCGGAGCCAGTTCACCCTGGCCAGGCCACGGCAGCGGGTGGGGCCGCCAGTTTTGCCTGGTTGACCGCTGCCTGCCGTGCGGTGCTGGCGGGGCACTGTCAGGCCCTCACCACCGCACCCATTGCCAAGCACTGCTGGCAGGCCGCTGGCCATGCCTACCCGGGACAGACCGAGCGCCTGGCCCAGCTTGCAGGGGGCGTCGAGGTGTCCATGCTGTTCACCGCCCGCTCACGCCAACGAGACTGGCGGCTTAACACCCTGCTGGCCACAACCCATCTTCCCCTCAAGCAGGCGGTCCAGATCCTGTCCCCGGCTCTGGTGCAGCGTCAACTCACCGTGCTGGAGCGTTTTTGTCGCCAGTACCATGCCCAGTCAGTTCTCAAGGTTGCGGGTCTCAATCCCCATGCAGGGGAAGCTGGCCATCTGGGCAGCGAGGAGCGGGACTGGCTGGAGCCCTGTTTGCAGGAGTGGCAGGCACTGCACCCCCACTGCACGGTTCTGGGGCCTGAGCCACCGGATACCTGCTGGCTGGATGCGGGCCTGGCCTGGCTTGGTCACGGCCACGCTGCTGACGGCTACCTGGCCCTCTACCACGACCAGGGACTGATCCCCACCAAGCTGATTGCCTTTGACGAGGCGGTCAACACCACCCTGGGACTCCCGTTCATCCGCACCTCACCGGACCACGGCACGGCGTTTTCCCTGGCGGGTCAAGGACTGGCCCGGGAGGGGAGCATGGTGGCCGCCCTGCTGGCGGCCGCGGAATTGGAGCCGTTGCCAACGCTCCGGAACCGTCCTTCACCGTGAACGGAACCAGATGTAGTAGACAACGCTGCCAAGAATAGCCACCAGGGTGAAGGCGGAGACTATACGACCCTGCGAAAAGAGACCACAGGCAAAGGCAGTGCCAAGGGCAACTGCGGTCCAGGTTCCGGCGTTCATCTTTACAGGGGTTTGAGGCGGATCAAGGGCTGGTCAAACTCCACAGGTGTGCCGTTTTCCACCAGCACTTCCACCACCTCACCGGCAACATCCGCCTCAATCTCGTTCATCAGCTTCATGGCTTCCAGGATGCAGAGGGTTTGCCCCACTTGCACCCTGTCGCCCACCTCCACAAAGGGGGGCTCCTCCGGGCCCGGAGCACGATAAAAGGTACCCACCATGGGGGCCCGCACCTCAATCAGGTCTGATCGACCGGGAGGGGCACTGGTTCTGGGGGTTGGTGGGGCAGCAGGGGCAGCAGGGGCGACCGCTGGAACCGCAGCGGGCTGGTCGCTTTGGTAGCGCCGCAACTCCAGGCGAAAATCCTTGCCTTCCAGGATGAACTCCTTGATGTCGCTGCCGCCAAGAAGGGTGAGGAGATCCTTGAGTTGACTGTGATCAAGCTGCACGATCAGTGGGAGCGGATGAAGAAGTGGAGAGAAAACGGGCCATCGAGAGCACTACTCTCTGCTCAGGTAGGTGTCGTTGCGGGTGTCGATTTTGATCCGCTCGCCGGTGCTGACGAACAGGGGCACGTTCACCTGTGCGCCTGTTTCCAGGACGGCGGGTTTGGTGCCGCCGGTAGCGGTGTCCCCCTTAACGCCGGGATCTGTTTGGGCCACTTCGAGGACCACGGTATTGGGCAACTCCACCTCCAGGGGTTTTCCGTTCCAGGACAAGATATTGACATCCATTCCCTCCTTCAGGTACTTGCACTGGCTGCCAATCTGCTGGGCAGTGAGGCGCATCTCCTCGAAGGAGTTCATGTCCATAAACACAAAGTCGTCCCCCTCCTTGTAAGTATGCTGAAAGCCGGACTTCTCTAGCACCGCCTCGGGCACCATCTCACCGGCCCGGAAGGTTTTCTCCACCACGTTTCCAGACACGACCGCCTTGAGCTTGGTGCGCACAAAGGCCGACCCCTTACCGGGTTTGACGTGGAGAAACTCAACAACACGCCAGACTTGGCCGTCAAGTTCAATGCTGGTGCCCGTACGGAAGTCATTGCTGGAAATCATCCATCACCTGTCTTGAAGCACAGGGATTCTAAGAGGCGCCCGGTGCGGGTCCCGTGTGGCAGAGTTCCTCAGCAAGCATCCCGTGGCCAGCACTGCGGCCAGATCCCATGGCGTTTCCCGGCTTTACCCCTTGTTCTCCAAGGCTTCCAGGGCTTCAGCACCGCCCATGGCGCTGGTGTTGGTCCCTGGTTCTGGCCCTGGTATTGCTGATCCCCCTTCCCCAGCCCGCTGCCGCCGCCCTGCCGGCGGGCGATCCGGTCACGGATCCCAGGGCTTTGCTGCGGGATGCACTGCCCATGGATCAGCAACAACTGCGGGACTTGCAGCACACCATGGAAGGCAGCAGCACCGATCTGCGGGCCAAGCGCTGGAGCCGCTTGACGAAGCGGGCGCAGCACCTGCAA
>NZ_FITM01000087.1 GCF_900047545.1 Candidatus Synechococcus spongiarum | reverse complement strand
CTGGATCAATCAAGTGGAACGCTGGTTTGGCATCATTACCCAGAAAGCCATTCGACACGGTTCTTTCCGTAACGTGGGAGAACTCACCCGCAAAATCAATTCCTTTGTGGAACACTACAATGCCCAAGCCCGTCCCTTCATGTGGGTAGCTACCGCCGAATCTATCCTGGCCAAGATCCAATGCCTTTGTAAAGCTATCTCCGGGATCCTACACTAGTTCTGCTCTGAGTCCCCTGGCGGCTTCAGCTTGAGCTTCAGGGCCTTACGAATGCGCTCTTCGTATTGATAGAGATCAAATGGAGTTGACACAGGGACAGCTTCGGGCTGGTCTTGGTCAAAGATCATCACTTTCTTCTTCCTAAGAGAATTAAAGCGCAGTCTTAAGAATGATTTCCTAACCTGACCATCCAGGGTGATATTGCAATAATTTTTCGTATCTTTCTCTATAACTCTGCTTGTATCGACAAGATTGGCGCAAATTGCTTTGACTACATACAAAGCTTTTGTTTCTTCCTGTATTGTAATAACGTCGTTGGAATTTTCAGCTTCTGCGGTATCCTTCTTATCTGATTTGTGATCGTGCTCTTTAACTTCAACTATTTTAATTGATTTATCCAAAGTTTCATTGATGCAGTCAGCAATATAAGATTGTATAGCATCAGCAACGATTGGACGGAAGCTGTCTAGGATTTGAGGGCTAATCCTCTTGGCAGAGTGAACCCGCTGGGCCATTTCCTTGACCAGCCAATCGCTAGGCTCAGTTAATTCTTGACGAATCTCATCCTTGACACCTTTGACGTATTTTAACTCCTCAGCGATGCCCAGCAGCTCATCCAAGTTAAACTTGGGCTTGGTGACATGTTTTAATTGGCTCAGGGTCGCATGGCGTAGATCCAGCAGATTGACTTCAGTAAAAGGCTTCTCATCCATCTTGTTGGCCTCGTCCAGGTCGGCGAAGAACTGAAAAACATGACCATTGGTCAAGAGACCAATCCGTGCCTTGGTGGCATGAAAATACCGTTGTAGTTGTCCACGCTCAGCGGCGTCCAGGTTCGTTTTATATGCTTTCACCTCCACCAGGATCTTGGGCTGGCCGTTTTCCAAGATAGCGTAGTCAACCCGCTCCCCAGCCTTGACGAGGGGCAGATCAGCGGAAAACTCCGGCATCACTTCAGCAGGATTGAAAATGTCGTAGCCCAAGGCACGTAGGAAAGGCGCCACCAGGGCCATTTTGGTGGCCTCCTCATTTGGAGGTGCCTGCCAGCCGGGGTTCGTCAGCTTTTTCGCCAAGGCCTCAAGCTGCTCAATCAAATTCATGGGGGAATGTGTGCTGGGCCGATCTTAGCCTTTCCCTGGGGCCAGGCCTGATTTCCGCCGGGCAGTGCCCCCACCCGCATTGACGTGCAGATGCCTGTGGTCAGGTCAGCCCATCTCAGCGCATGTCAACGGCATTGAGGCGTTGACGGAAAGATTGGGGTCGTTTCTCCTGGCTTTGCTCTTGGCTTGCAGCGTTCCCCTGTGGCGTTGCCGAGGCGCCTCTATCAGATTCCGGAGCAGTTGTGGGAAGCTGTGGTGCCAAGTTGCCCTTGCGTAGCTCGCCACGAAGCTGATGAATCAAGCGCTGGTGGCTGGTGGCGGCAAATTTGCGCATGATGTTGGGGTCCCATCCCATGTGCAGGCAGTCCGTGTTGACGTCCTGGCCAGTGTAGCCACCGCCCGGACCCACATGTTGCTAGAGTAAGGGCCACTGAGCAGGCCAGCGTCAGCGTGCTGTGCTCAGGCCACCTTGACCCGCATACCCACCATGACCATCCGTGTTGGCCAGCAAGCCCCAGACTTTACGGCAACAGCCGTGTTTGACCAGGAGTTTCAGGAGGTCAAGCTGTCTCAATACCGCGGCAAGTATGTGGTTCTCTTCTTTTATCCACTGGACTTCACCTTTGTTTGTCCCACGGAGATCACGGCATTCAGTGATCGTTACGAGGAGTTCAGCAGCAAGGACACGGAAGTTCTGGGTGTTTCTGTCGATAGTGAGTATTCGCACCTGGCTTGGTTGCAAACGGATCGGGAAGCCGGCGGCCTTGGGGATATTGCCTATCCCCTGGTCTCTGATTTGAACAAGACCATTGCCAAGGACTACAATGTTTTGGATGAAGAAGCCGGTGTGGCCGTGCGGGGGCTGTTCATCATTGATCCGGATGGAGTGATCATGCACGCCACGGTCAACAACCTGCCGGTGGGCCGCAACGTGGACGAAACCTTGCGAGTACTCCAGGCTTTCCAGTACATCCGCAGCCATCCGGACGAAGTGTGCCCCGCTGACTGGACACCCGGTGATCCCACCATGAACCCTGACCCGGTCAAGTCCAAGGAGTACTTCGCCGCCGTCAACTGAGACCCGTCCAGTCTACCAAACCCCGGAACAGCGCCTGTCCGTCCGTGCCACCGGTGGCCTGGTCACAGGCCCGCTCCGGATGGGGCATCAGCCCCAAAACATTGCCCGCCTTGTTGCTCACGCCGGCAATCTGGCCAACAGACCCATTGGGATTGTCCAGGTAGCGCAGGGCAACTTGATCGTTGTCTTCCAGTTGGCGCAGGCCGGGAGGGTCGATGTGGTAGCACCCCTCCCCATGGGCAATGGGCAAGGTGAGGGACTCCCCTGGGGCAAAGTGGCGCAGCCAGGGGCAGCGGCTGCTGGCAACCTGTAATCCCTGATCCCGGCAAATGAACTGAAGGCCCCTGTTGCGGATCAGCCCCCCAGGCAGTAATCCTGCTTCGGTCAACACCTGGAAGCCGTTGCAGATGCCCAGCACCGCCCCCCCCATGGCCGCAAAGTCCGCCACGGCCCTCAACAGCGGTGCGGAACTGGCAATGGCCCCGCAGCGCAGGTAATCCCCGTAACTGAAGCCGCCGGGCAGGACCAGGGCATCCAGCTTGGGAAACGTGGCGTCCTGGTGCCACAGGAAGGTGACGCGCCAGCCCAGACAACCCGCCACGGCCCAGCCCACGTCCCGGTCACAATTGGCGCCGGGGAACACCACTACACCAACTTGCATCTCAGGCGTCCTGGTGGTGGAGCTCCAGGCTCCAGGTTTCCATCACGGGATTGGCCAGCAAGTTGGCGCTGAGGGACTCCAGTTGTTGCCGGGCGGTTGCCGCGTCAGGAGCTTCCAACCGGATCTCGATGGCCTTGCCGATGCGGATGGACTGGATGGCGCCATGGCCCAACCGTTGGGCAGCCGCACAGAC
>NZ_FITM01000116.1 GCF_900047545.1 Candidatus Synechococcus spongiarum | reverse complement strand
CCTGACCCCATGCCCAGCATCCCAACCCCCTCCTGACCTTATCCAAAACTCGGGTTCCGATAGACAAGCAGAGGAGCAAGTTTCCTTTGTATCTTTGTCAAACTGCACAGTAAGTTTCCACTCGTCTTGGTTGCCAGGAATGGCTGGCAATGCAGCAATCTCCGCACCGAAGGTTTTTGCTCTGCCAGCCCGTCCACCCCGGTAATGGGGAATTTCGTCAAAGCTGCCCAGGTCGTAGGGCGGCTGCTTGAAGTTGGGAATGGCGTTATGGGCAAGGTCGTCCAATGCCCTGAGCAGGGCGAGGAAGGAGGTTTTGCCGGTGCTGTTCTCGCCCACCAGCAACGTCAGTGGAGCGAGATGGGCCGTCTGCCTCTTGCCAAAGCAGCGGAAGTTCTCGATGGTGATGGAGTGCATGGCGGCTACCGCCAAGTTGCCGCTGTAGGTTATAGCTCTCGCGGGAGGTCAGGGCCTGTGGAGAGAATGACCGAGGAGTTCAACGACACGGCCACACCACGGTGCAGCCCATGCCCCCGTCTCCCGGCTCCGCATCGTGGAAGCGCTCCATTTGGTCTGTAGTCTTCAGCCAGTCCCGGAGACCCCGCTTGAGCCGCCCCGTGCCGATGCCGTGGATCACCCAAATGGGACCGTTAGCACGGCTCAGCTGATCCGCCACGGCGGACTCCGCCTCATGGAGCCGGAACCCACGCAGGTCGAGGGTGTTGGCGGCGCAGCGCACCTCCGGGCCGGGGGCCAGGGGCTGGCGGTGGGTCACCTGCACCGGGGGGGCGGCGTGGTGGGGCTCGTCCCCGTTGAGGGACTCCACGTCGTCCACGGGGGCCTGGAGTCGCATGGGGCCGCAGCGCAGCTCCAGCATCCGGCCGTTATCTTTCACATCCAGCACCTCCGCCGCCTTGCCCAGGCGCCGCAGCCGCACCCTCATGCCCACGTGGGGTGACCACCCCTGTGGATGTGGCAGTTGGCGGGACGGGTCTGGCGCGATGGCGCTCTGCAGGCGCCAGTCTTGTTTGAGGGCCTTCAGGCGTTGACCAGCCCGGCGGGCCTGCTCCCCGTCCGGCGGCCCTTGCCGCAGGATGCGAATGATGCGGGCCACCTCCTGCTGGGCAGCCTGGATGGCATTCTCCAACTGCTGTTGCCGCTGCTGCTGCCGCTGGGCCATGTCACGCTGTTGTCGTTGCCAATGGCTGAGCACCTGGGCGTGGAGTTGTTCGGTGCGGGCCAGGAGAGCGGCGGCGGTGGCGGTGGTGGCCTCCTGCTGTTGCCGTTGCTGCTCCAGACCACTGATGATGGAACTCACCTCACCCGCTTGCTGGGGTTTGAGCAAGGCCCGGGCTTGGTTCAGCACCGCTGGCTCCAGACCCAACCGCTGGGCAATGGCCAGGGCGTTGCTGCGACCGGGGATACCCCACTGCAACTGATAGGTGGGGGCCATGGTGGCCTCGTCAAAGGCGACAGAGGCGTTTTCAAAGCGGTCGTCTTCGTATTTGAGCGCCTTGAGGGCGCTGCAGTGGGTGGTGGCCATGGTGAGGCGGACCCGATCCGCCATGTGGCGCAACAGGGCGATGGCCAGGGCAGACCCTTCGCTGGGATCCGTGCCGGCCCCCAGCTCGTCCAGCAGCACCACGCCGTTGGTGTGGGCTGCGGGCGAGGCCTCGATCGCTTCAAGGATCCGCGCCAGTCGCTTGATGTGGCCACTGAAGGTGGAGAGGTTTTGCTGGAGGGATTGTTCGTCACCGATGTCGGCCAGCACCAGCTCGGCCCATGGCAGTCGGGCCGGACCGGCGCAGAGCACCGGCAGTCCTGCACGAGCCATGAGGAGGGCCAGACCCAGGCTTTTGAGAACAACGGTCTTGCCGCCCGTATTGGGTCCGGTGATGGCCACCACCCGCTGCCGAGGGCGCACCTGAACGTCCACCGGCACCACCTCAGCGCCGCCAGCCTGCTGTTGTTGCCACACCAGCAGCGGATGACGCAGCTGCCGCAGCAGGATGGGCTCTTGAGTTGCCCCAACAGCATTCCCGGCTTCATCGGTCTTCAGGCTGGTCTCCAGAAAGTCCGGCTGGATGCCGCCCATGGCGACCCCGTAGTGACCCCGCGCCAGGGCCATGTCAAGCTGCAGCAGGGCTGCACGGGTGTCCAGAAGATGGTGGGCATCATCCGCCACCAGTTGACTCAACTGCCGCAGCACCTGCTCCTCCTCCTGGCGCTCCTGGGCCTCCAGGTCACGGATGCGATTGCCCAGGGGCACCAGCGCCTGGGGCTCCACAAACAAGGTGTTGCCGGAGGTCGAGCTGTCATGGACTAACCCGGGCAACTGATCCATGGCGCCCGCTTTGAGGGCCAGCACGGCGCGCCCATGGCGGGAGGAGATGATGGTGTCTTGCAGCACCGCCTGATGACGCCGCAGCAAGCCGTGAAGCTGTTGACGCAGTTCAAGGCGCAACTGGCCCAGTTGGTGTCGCACCACCGCCAAAGCACTGCTGGCCCGATCCGCCACGTGCCCCCCCTCCTCCAGGCAATGGTTCAGGCGGTGCTCAAGCTGGTGCAAGCCCTGCAACCGGGCCAGACACGCGGTAGTTACCGGCTGTTGCTGGGGATCGTTGAGCTGATGCCGCAGTTTGCGCACAGCGGCCATGGTGGTGGCCACCCCCAGCAACGCCTCACCTGTGGCAATTCCCCCCTTGCAGCAACACTCCACCAGTGGATTCAGGTCCACCACGCCACGAAAATCCAGCCCCCCCTCCAACTGCTGATCCCGCTCCAGCAGTTCCCGGGTTTCCTGTTGAAGACATTGGCTCCGGGATAGATTAGCGGGTAAGGACAACCGCAGCAGGGATTGGCGCCCCATGGTGGTGGAGGCAAAGCCGGCCAGGTGCTGGCAGAGTTCCGGCCACCCCAGCAGTTCCAGGGCCTCCTCCTGAATGGAGGACAGGGGTTGGACAAGTTTGTTGGAACAATTCAAGTCAGTGGGGGTTGGGCAAGCAACTTTCAATCAGGCGGTCCAGCTTGCGGCCCAGTTCTCTGTTGCCTTCGCGGAGTTCGTCAATGCGCTTTCCCAGCCTAGCTTCACTGGCCTTGACCTCGTACCAGACAAGCCCCAGCAGGGCAGTGAAGAAGCCTGACGGTAACCATCCAGTCAGTCCAGGGGGGCGGGCTGGCATCGGGCGGGCTGGCGTACGGGAACAGCCTACCAGGCCTAATGTCCCATCTGTACTCAGGTTGTGGCAGTGGCGCCCATGGCTGGCGTCACGTTGGCGGGAATGCCCCCCTGGGGTTCGTAGAGCATTTCCAGCCAGTTGCCATCCGGATCCCGCAAGTAGAAGGAGGCGGTGCCGTCCCGGTGATCATGCACCGCCCCCACCGCCACACCCGCAGACTTGAGTTGGGCATGGGCTGTATTGACGGCAGCGCGATCCCGAAAATGGAAGGCAAAGTGAGGTCCCGCAGCGCGGTAGTCGGGTCCCAGCAGGGCCAGACCCTCCCGCCCTGATCTGGTTTCCAGGTAGCACCAATCCTGGGCATCCCACACCAGTTCCATGCCAAGGGCGCAGTAAAAGCGCTTGGCCCGTTCCATGTCCTGGACACGGACGGCCACATGACCCAACCGTTCAACAGCAACCATGGATGTTCCGAAGGGGAGTTCCATTCTGGCTTTTTTCCGGGGCACCCTAGGCTCAGAACTCATAACCAGAAGATGGGAGTGGCGGCGAGGAGGACGGCAGAGAGGAAGATATG
>NZ_FITM01000047.1 GCF_900047545.1 Candidatus Synechococcus spongiarum | reverse complement strand
GGCAGGATTCCCCTTGATGATTGGGAAATGTTGCGGCGCGCCATGATTCCAACTCAGGCCCGTTGATGATTTCACCAAACCGCACACCCGCCTCCAGCAGGGGCAGAATCTTCCGCAACGCTTCGCTTGAGTAAGGCTCCCAGCCTGTGGGTAGTTTCAAAGCCTTGACTTTCTCGGCTTGCTCATGGGATACGCCAAACGTGTCAACGAAGTAGCGTGCCGCTTCTTCTCTGCATTCCTTGCGCTCCTGGGCCGGACGAATGACAACACGCTGCTCGCCCCAAACCCCATAGTCTGCTGTCCAGAGACGCTCATGCAAGGCGTCTCGGATGGCTTGCCGATGAGGATGATCTGGCCACCCATTGCCAAAGATGTTCGCCAGCTTTGCCTCAATCGGATTGCCGAGCAGTTTCTTGTCTCCACCCTGCTCCAAATTGAATTTCAGCAGCTTTTCATCTCCCCTCCGATTCCGCGTGCGATAGAGAGGCGCCAGTGCCTTACGAACCCCTGTCCACGTCATGGAGGCCTGGGTTTGCAGCTTGGCCAGGACGGCTTGCCGCTCTTCCGCATCCAGGTCGCGATCCTCCGGGCTCACAAGCTTCAGGTTGTTCAGTTTTTCCAACATCCGCCGTTGCTGGGACAGCCAGGATCCGCGTGAGCAAAGGTCTTTTCCGGGTAGGAAGGGACACGCGCCAAGCGTCTTCAGGCGCCAGAAGACAGGCCGCTGATCAAAAATGGCCCTATGCACGTCTGCCCTGATCTGGTCATTGGGCAAACAGGGCGCCCATACCTGGTCAAATTCCTCTTCTACGTTTTGTCGGAGAGCATGGATGCCACGCTTGCGCTCGTCTGGGTCCCGTTCTGCCAGCCATGCGCCAAGAGTCTTGTTCTCCTGCTTAAGAGTTTGCCCGGTCTTCTCTCCGGCTGACCGCGCTTCCTGCTCCTCTGCATCTTGATCATCAGACTTGTTCTGTGTATCGGTCTCGGCATCCTCGGAGATTTCGTCAATATCCCGCCCCTTGAAATGCCGCCGCTGTGCCAAGTGGTAGATGGCTCGCCCCACCGCGTGAGGGGATAAGTGCTCACCCTCCAAGGCCCACTCCGGGAGAGTGGCCCGTTCAGCTTCCATGGCCGCAAACCCTTGGCTGTGCAATCCATCAGATTCCGCTCGCTGGAGATTGAACGCCCATTTGCGCAGTTGGTAGGGGTCGGCTTTCATGACCCTGTTCCACTCGGACTCACGTGAGTTGTCCCGTTTTGGCAGGAAGCCGTACTGGTGCAGCAGTTCACCCAGCCCATGGCGCCGCTGGCGACGGCGACGCAGTTGACGTCGCCGCATCCGTGCAGCGCGGCGGTCTTGATTCAGGGGGACCAGAGCCTTGGGATCACGAGCTTCAGGAAAAATGCGCACCCCAAGCCGATGGATCTTGCCGGTGCTCTGCTCAGGATCGTGGTCAATGACTGCAAATCCAATGGACGTGGTGCCGATATCGAAACCAAAAATCAATGCCATGCAACAGAGCCCCTTGCACAAGTTAAGGCAGAGTGCTAGCATACATGACGTAGTAAACCGAGAAGGGGTCCATCCTGTGACCGGCTGCTTGCAGCCGCTTTTCGCAGCAAAATGACCCTTCGTGTGGGCTCGGCATCCCAAGGTCATTGCCGGCACCCAAACCCTCGCCTTAGGGCGAGGGTTTTTTGCATCACGTCATTAGGTGCTGCTCAAGGCTGCAGGAGGGTCTCCAGCAACTGATCCAGCTTCTGGCTCAAGGCTCTGTTATCTGCTCGCAACTCAGAGATGTCAGCCCGCAACCTGCTCTCTGCAGCCTGAAGTTCAGCCTTGAACTTGCTTCTGAGGCTGGCTTCCGTCGTCCTGATCTCTCTTGCCGCACCATGAAAGGCTGCCAGCAGCAACGCCAGGGTACCCACCACAGCAGCGGGCTTCAGCCAGTCGTTGATCAGGGTGGCTGGAAGGGGTGGGGTTGATGGAGCCATGGGGGGCCAGTCTGGCCGCTGCCGTGGAGTAGTGTTTTCAAGGTGATAACAGTTCGGCAAGGGTTCCGATGGGTGCCCGGAAAGGGTTAGGGTCCACTGAACCACCACTTGCCCGCCGGGGACATGGCCCGTATTGGCGTTTTGCTGCTCAACCTTGGCGGTCCCGAGCGGATCCAGGACGTGGGGCCGTTCCTCTATAACCTCTTCGCGGATCCGGAAATCATCCGCCTGCCCCTGCCCCAGTTGCAGAAGCCTTTAGCATGGCTCATCAGCAGCCTGCGGGCGGGGCGTTCCCAGAAGGCCTACCGCTCTATCGGTGGCGGTTCCCCCCTGCGACGCATCACGGACCAGCAGGCCAAGGTGCTGCAGAGCGAGTTGCGTCAACGTGGGATTGAAGCCACCACCTACGTGGCCATGCGCTACTGGCATCCATTCACGGAATCCGCCGTGGGTGACATCAAGGCGGACGAGATAGACGAGGTGGTGGTGTTGCCCCTCTATCCCCAGTTTTCCATCAGCACCAGTGGCTCCAGCTTCCGCCTGCTGGATCGGCTCCGCCAGGACGATCCTGCCTTTGCCCGCCTGCCGCTGCGCGCCATTGGCTCCTGGTACGAGCATCCCCGCTATCTGCAAGCCATGGCGGAGCTCATCAGCTCCACCTTGGATCAGGCCAACGCGCCGGACAAGGCCCATGTGTTTTTCAGTGCCCATGGGGTGCCCAAGAGCTACGTGGAGGAGGCCGGTGACCCCTACCAGGAGCAGATTGAACGCTGCGCCAGTCTGATCATGGACACCATGCAGCGGGAGAATGCCTACACCCTGGCCTACCAAAGCCGTGTGGGTCCGGTGGAGTGGCTACAGCCCTATACGGAAGACGCGCTGCAGGGGCTGGGGGAGGCCGGTGTGAAGGAGTTGGTGGTGGTGCCCATCAGTTTTGTCAGTGAGCACATCGAAACCCTGGAGGAAATTGATATCGAGTACCGTCACATTGCCACGGAGGTGGGGATCGAGAACTTCCTTCGGGTTCCGGCCTTGGGCACCCATCCCACCTTCATCCATGCCCTGGCGGATCTGGTGGAGAGCAGCCTGGCAAAAGAGCCTGTGGAGTTGGCCACCTTCACCCAACTGCCCCAAAAGACCAAGCTTTACCCCCAGGAGAAATGGGAGTGGGGCTGGAACAACAGCTCAGAGGTGTGGAACGGCCGCCTGGCCATGGTGGGCTTTTTGGCCATCCTGCTGGAGGTGCTGAGCGGCCATGGCCCCCTCCATGCGCTGGGCTTACTGTAAAAGCCTTCAAAACGCCAGGATCATTCGCAAATTCTTACCATAAAGACCAATCAGTCAAGAAATTTGCCCATACCCTGGGCATCATCCTCAAGGCAGCTTCGACTCCGGTACCCGTGACTGTCACTCCTGTCCGCACTGACTTCACCACCCCCCATCCCTTGACGGGGACCCAGCGCGTTTCCGGGGGATTTGCCCTCATGGACGCACTGCACCGCCATGGGGTCCAGCACATCTTCGGCTACCCCGGGGGCGCCATTCTGCCCATTTACGACGAACTCCACCAGGCGGAAAGTCGCGGCTGGCTCCAGCACATCCTGGTGCGCCATGAGCAGGGAGCCGCCCACGCCGCCGATGGCTACGCCAGAGCAACGGGTCGTGTGGGCGTCTGTTTTGCCACGTCCGGTCCCGGCGCCACCAACCTGGTGACCGGCATTGCCACGGCCCAGATGGACTCCGTGCCCTTGCTGGTCATCACGGGTCAGGTGTCGCGGTCCGCCATTGGCACCGACGCTTTCCAGGAAACCGACATCTTTGGCATCACCCTCCCCATCGTCAAACACTCCTGGGTGGTGAGGGATCCCCGGGACATGGGCCGCATTGTGGCCCAGGCGTTTTACATTGCCGCCCAGGGTCGCCCTGGTCCGGTGCTCATTGACGTGCCCAAGGACGTGGGACAGGAGTTGTTTCCTTACACCCCGGTGCCCCCCGGCAGCCTGGTGCCCAGGGGGTTTACACCGCCCCCCACGGCGCCAGACGGGGTCATTCACCAGGCGTTGGAGATGATCCGTGGATCCCGGCGGCCCCTGCTCTACGTGGGTGGCGGGGCAATTTCCGCAGGGGCCGAAGGTCTGTTGGCGGTCCTAGCCAAGCGTTTCCGCATCCCGGTCACCACCACCTTGATGGGCAAAGGGGCATTTGACGAGAACGACGAGCTGTCCGTGGGCATGTTGGGGATGCATGGCACGGCCTACGCCAATTTCGCCGTCACCGAATGCGACCTACTCATTGCCTGTGGCGCCCGCTTTGATGACCGGGTGACCGGCAAGCTGGACACCTTTGCTCCCCGTGCCCAGGTCATTCACTTCGAGATCGACCCTGCGGAAATCGCCAAAAACCGCCGCCCGGAGCTGGCAGTGGTGGGGAATCTAAAACACAGCCTGGGACGGCTTTTGGACTGTTGCCAACCGAATGAGCCTCCCTTGAGCACGGCGGCCACCTGGTTGCAGTGCATTGCGGACTGGAAGCAGCGCTATCCCCTCATGACCCCGCCGGCCTCCGGGGACATCTATCCCCAGGAGGTGCTCATCGCCGTGCGGGATTTGGCGCCCGACAGCTTTGTCACCACGGACGTAGGCCAGCACCAGATGTGGGCCGCCCAATACCTGCGCAACGGGCCGCGCCAGTGGATCAGCAGTTCGGGTCTGGGCACCATGGGCTTTGGGGTACCTGCCGCCATGGGGGTATTGACCGCCCTGCCAGATCAGCAGGTGATCTGCGTTGCCGGTGACGCCAGCATCCTCATGAACATCCAGGAACTGGGCACCTTGGCCCAGTACGGTTTGCCGGCCAAGGTGATCATCATCAACAACCAGTGGCAGGGGATGGTGCGCCAGTGGCAGGAAAGCTTCTACCAGGAGCGCTATTCCGCATCCAACATGAACAACGGGATGCCGGATTTCGTGGCTTTGGCGGCAGCGTTCGGCATCAAGGGCCTCTGTATTCATGCGCGGGAGGACCTGCACTCCGGTTTGCAAGCCGCCCTGGAGCACCAGGGTCCGGTGCTGGTGGACGTGCGGGTGCGCCGCGATGAAAACTGCTACCCCATGGTGCCACCGGGCAAGAGCAATGCCCAAATGGTGGGCCTGCCCAGCCACCCGGAGTTGGCCGTGGCCAGCAGCCGGGATTGCCGCAAGTGTGGCTTCACCACGGCTGTGGACCACCTGTTCTGCCCCGCCTGTGGCGCCAAGCTCTGAGAACTGCATGAGCGATCTTGTTGCCCGTGGTCTGGTGATGGTGCCAGCGGTGTTGCTGGGTGGTGTGTTTATGTCGACGGGACTCTTCTGGTCCCAGGAGGGAAGCACGGGCAGCCGTGGCCTGGCCATTGGCCTGGGACTGCTGCTGCTGACGGCAGGGCTGTTGGTGGGTCTGCGGAACCCACGCCCGGATAGTTGAGTAGCTGGACTTTTACTCCTGGGCCTCTTGTTCCTGCGCCTCCTGCTGGGCCTGGATGGTTCTGATGGCGTCCTCCGTAGGGAAGAGGAAGTAGCTGTCCTCTTCATACTGAATTATGGTGTTAATGGCGTGACGCCAGTCCACCACTTTGTCTTCACCGTCAAAATCCGGCACAGTCTGTTTTGCTTGCTGAAGCTGGCTGTAGTTAAAGAACAGGGCAATTTTGGCCTCGTCCGTCCCCGGTGGCTTGATGGTGATGAAAGGATCAGTGAAGAAAACAGGAACTGTGAGGGTCTGGTCAATCTCGTCCTGGGCAATCCCTTGCGCCAGCAAGATCTCTTCAGCTTTTTGCCAGTCCTCCTGGGCAGGCACCAGTGGCGTGACCAGCGATGCGTTCTCATCCTGCGCCCGGATCTCCTGGGCCAGCTTTTCATTGCGCTCAAGGGCAATGTTGAGGAGGAGAGGAACCACGCGGCTGCCTTCGTTGGAGCCCGTCTCCAGCGTCTCTTGCGCTTGCTGGGCCCGTTCGGCCTTCATGAACATGGGAAGCACCAACTGATCCGGTGACTCCTCATCAACGACAAAGGCAGGCTGACCTTCCGCGCTCACCACCACGTAGACGGCAACCGCCTCAAGCTTTTTGATGGCTTCAGCCTCGGGAATGGCCAGAACGGGCATCGCTCCGAGGCCAAGCACCGTCAAGCCCACAATCCCACCGATTACCCGAAGGGCAGGCTTGACAAGAGCACGGGGCGACCGCAGAAAAACACTGTACACAAAGCAATGGAAAGGTGCTGCCCAAAGGCATAGGGTAGCAGCCTAGCGCCGAATCCCCTCTGGCAGGGCCAGCCCCCAGGAAGAGTCTCCCGAGACCCACCTTGAGACCACGTGTCAGGGCTCTGGCGGCGCGGGGGGCGCTGCATAGATGGAGGGTTCCGGCGGTTTGAAGAGATCACGAATGGTTACGCCAAACGTGAACAACACCGGCAGGGCAAAGATTCCCGAGAGAAGGGTGGCCAGCATCCGTATTCTCTGCTGGTGGCGCTGCGGCGGCTTCTTGGCATCATCGGAGGGCATGGGGAGACAAGGGGGAGAGCAGCTTGATTCAAAGTTTCAAGCAACCGGTGAACAACTGGCAAGTCGGGCAAGTTGTCCAGTCACACAGGCACCCATTGGCACCCTGGAGGTTGCAGACTGGACGGGTCACCGACCGGCTCCATGCAGACGCCCATCCGCCCCATCAACAACGATAACGGCAACGCCTTTTTGCCCCTGCTGGGGTTTGCGGTTGCCGTTACTCTGATCCTCCTGACCCAAGTGCTGTTCATTGTGCCCGCAGGCAACGTTGCGGTGGTCACCACCCTGGGTAAGGTGACAGGTGAACCACGGTCTGCAGGCCCCAACTTCAAGATTCCCCTGATCCAGAACATTGCCATGTTCGACATCAAGACCCAGGTGCGGCCTGAAGAGTTTTCCTCCCTCACCAAGGACCTGCAGGTCATTGAGGCCACGGCCACCATCAAATATGCAATCCGTTCCAACCAGGCTGGCCGCATCTTCCGCTCTATTGCCACCGCCAATCAGCAAGTCTACGGCCGCATTGTCCAGCCGTCTCTGCTGAAGGCCCTTAAGTCGGTCTTCTCCCAATACGAGCTGGTCACCATCGCCTCCGAGTGGAACAGTATTTCCGAGATTGTGCAGGAGAAGGTCTCTGAAGAACTCAGCAAATTTGGTTACGTGGATGTGCAAGGGCTGGACCTGACCGGGCTGCGCATTGCCGAGGAGTACCGGGCAGCCATCGAGCAGAAGCAAATTGCCGACCAGCGCCTGCTGAAGGCCCGCACGGAAGTGCGCATTGCCGAGCAGGAGGCCAAGCGATACAACACCCTCAACCAGAGCCTCAACGACCAGGTGCTCTACAAACTTTTCCTCGACAAGTGGGACGGCACAACCACCGTGGTACCAGGTCTACCTGGAAGCGGTCAGGCGCCGCCGGTGATCGTGCAAGGGAAGCGGCGCCCTGGCGGACCTGTGGGTCGCTCCGGGGAACCGGTGTGATCGCCTCTCCATGGCCGTGGGTCTGGAAATCGAGCGACGTTTCCTGGTGCGTACAACAGGCTGGCAGGACCAGGTGCGCACCAGTATCCACCTGAGCCAGGGCTACATCAGTATCAGCCCCCATGGGGTGACCACCCGTGTGCGCCATGACCATAACAGGGGCTGGCTTACCCTGAAGGCGCCCGTTGCACTGGGGGCAACACCCGCCACTGCGCCGATTCGGCGCTGGGAATTTGAGTACGCCATTCCTCTTGGGGACGCCCAGTGCCTCCTGAAGTATTGCCCTCACCAACTCAGCAAAGAGCGCCACATGCTCAAGCTGACTGGTGGGGACTGGGTGGTGGATTGCTTTGCTGGAGCCAATCGCGGCTTGGTGCTGGCGGAGGTGGAGTTGGAGCGACCTGATGCCGGTCTTTGTCTCCCCCCCTGGCTTGGCCCGGAGGTGACTGGCAACAGGCGGCTCAGTAACGCAGCCTTGGCCTGCCGCCCTTGGAGCCAATGGTTGGAGCAGGAGAAACAAGCGCTCTGGCGATAGGACCTCTCTCAAGAGTTCTGGCCAGACAAGCCCGCCGACAAGTCATCTGACGAGTCAACAGTGATGCTCCAATGGAAGTTGGAGGTCACCGCAGCGGAGCAGACATAGGTGCCCTGTACAGCGGCAGCCTTGATGGGATCGGAAGGTGTGGAGATGGCGATGTACTGCTGGTCGATTTCACCGTTGCCACTGGGATCGAATCCTCGCTAGCCTGCTCCGGACAGGTACACCTCTGCCCAGGCGTGCAGTTTGTAAACGTGTGGTGGCGGCTCGGTCAGGTGATAGCCACTCACAAACCGTGCCGGCAGCCCGATGCAACGGCAGGACTCAATGAACACCATGGCCAGATCCCGTCAGGAGCCAATGCCCTCACGAATGGTGCGGCCTGCCGGCCAGGCCGGGCCTGTGTGGCGGAGGCTGTAACTGATCTGCTCTTTGATGACAGCCACCAGTTGCAACAGGAAACCAAGGGTCTGGTGATCGCTCATCACCAGCCCCTCCTGGGCCAGTTGCACCGCAGCATAGTCGTGTTGTCCATTCCCAGGGTGTAGCCCTCCAGGGAACGGTCCCGATCACTGACGGCACAGGGAAGGAGCTGGTCCGTGGGTGCGATGCACTCGGCAATGGGGGGGTAAGTGAGCATCAGGGACGTGGCTTCAATGGTGAGACGGTCGGTGCAGCCGCTGAACCAGGCACGAATCACCTCGTCGTTGCTGGCGGAGGGCAGGGTGAACTGTTTGCTGGGATGAGGACTGATCCGCAGGTTGAAGGACTCCAGCCGCTGATGACCGTCGCTGCGGGGCCTGAGACAAAAGCAATGAGAACCCAGATCAACTGGTCGGCTATAGGTACAATGAAAGCTGTAGGGTGATTGTGGCTTTCATGCGGTTCTCTGGATGGAAGAGTGGGGAGGGGGAAATGACTGGGGTACCCGAAAGTAGACCTGTTCCAACTGGTTGTGGAGATGGTTCAGATCCTGTTGTAGATGATCAATGCTTTGGGGCTTACATACGTAGGTGCCCAAGCAGTTTACCACTAAAGTCTTATGAGTCTTAGATAGGACTACTCATAAGATTAAGAAATATCACAAGATGCTTGACGATAAAGAGATAAACAATTAGAATTAGCGAGTTCATAGCTAAATGAACCATGTCTTCTGAGCTTGATTTAATTTGCACTGAGCTTGCTGAGATGCATGATTTATTTTTGCGTGTAGTTAAAATCATCCCAAGTTTTGATATTACAGACCCAGAAATACTGCCATATGGATTGAAACCTCATACCAGGTCAGTAAGTTGGATTGTGGAGCAAGTCATTGTCCAACAAGCAAAACATAAAAGAGAAAAACTTAAAATTAAAGATATAGAATTTAATTTACCTGATACTTGCTTGCATGACTGTGAAGTAATAAAAAATGAAAATACTATTTATTACGTTAACATCAAAATTACCAGTGCAAAACAAAAGCAAAACAAAAATGATATTGCAGCAGTAGAAAAATTATTCATGCAGTACAGTGCTAATTTAAATTACAGATTGATTTACGCTGTATTTCAGTTTCATTTTAACAATACCACAATCATTTTCAATAAAGATAAAGTCCATACTTTTTCACCACAGTTTTTACCCATTTACGTAAATCCAAGAAATGACAAGTTGCAAGCATATTACTATGCAAAACGAGAAGAACGAGCTAGAGAAGACTTTTTACAATTACTCAAACTCAATTCCAGGAGTATAAAACTATGAATTATCAACTATTGAACACTGACTTCCTTCAAGGAGTAAAGTCTATTCCTGATCAATCTATTGATCTTGTGATTGCTGATCCACCTTATGGATTAGGGAAAGATTATGGAAATAACTCAGATATGAAATCTGCTGATGAAATTGTGAAATGGACTATTAACTGGATTGATCTTGTTCTTCCTAAAATTAAAGAGACTGGTGGATTATACATTTTTACTACATGGAGAAACTCACCTGAGATATTCTCGTTAATTAAGAAGCGAATGATTATGATCAATGAAATTATATGGGATCGTAAAGTGCCAAGTATGGGAGGTTCGACCAGGAGATTTTCTTCAGTCCATGACACAGTAGGATACTTTGTAATCTCTAAGAACTACTATTTTGACATAGATGCTGTTCGGATTTCGTATAATCCAGAAACCAAAAAAGCAAGATCTCGTTCTATATTTGAGGGTTCAAAGTGGTTAGAGCTAGGGTATAACCCTAAGGATGTATGGAGTGTGTCACGATTGCATAAGCTACACAGGGAAAGGGAAGATCATCCTACACAAAAGCCATTGGAAATTATAGAAAGGATGATAAAAGCTAGTAGTCCTGTAAATGGAACTGTGTTAGATCCATTTGGTGGATCAGGAACTACATTAGAAGTCTGCATTAACAACAATAGAAATTGTATAATGTATGAACTAAACCCAGATTATTGTGAAATTATCAAAAAAAGAATAAATACTCCTCGAACAATGAATTTGTTTGAGAACATTGATTGATAGTTTCCCATCAGCATTCTATGTCCACTACTGAAATCTCAATTCCCCATAACAGACCCTTGACAATCTGACCTATCCAGCCTATTCTTAGTTTATCATTGATTCCACTTGGGTTATTATGAGGCGCACAGGTCCAAGTAAGTCCCACCGTCATGGAATGAGCCTAATGGAACTAATGAAAAAGTTTCCAGATGATGCAACAGCAGAAACATGGTTTGTGCAATCAAGATGGCTCGAAGGAATCATTTGTCCTCATTGTGGATCTACCAATGGAAATCCCAACACTAAGCATCGCTCCATGCCTTACCGTTGCCGTGATTGTCGTAAGCGGTTCAGCACTAGGACCGGCACTGTGATGGAATGCTCCAAACTGGGATTCCAGATTTGGGCTATTGCCATCTTTCTCATTGCCACTAACCTGAAAGGCATCTCAAGCATGAAGCTACATCGTGATCTTGGCATCACACAGAAGTCAGCTTGGTTCCTTGCCCATCGAATTAGGGAAACTTTCGATTTTGCGTGGTTGCCTGGTTTCGATGGTCCTATTGAAGCTGATGAAACTTTCATTGGTGGCAAACGTAAGAACATGAGCCATGAGAAACGTAAGGAGCAAACTGGATGTGGACCAGTTGGTAAGGCTATTGTGGCTGGCGTCAAAGACCGCAAGACTGGCCAAGTCAGTGCCAGAGTAGTCAAGGGTACGGATGCGACTATCTTGAAAGGCTTTGTGAGATACCATGCTGAACCAGGTACTACGGTCTACACTGATGAAGCGTTGGGCTACCAAGGAATGAATGATATATGGACCACCAAACAGTTAATCACAGTGTTGGCGAATATGTCGATAATATGGCCCATACTAATGGAATTGAGAGCTTTTGGTCAATGCTGAAACGTGGCTACCAAGGCATCTTCCACAAGATCAGTGAATGGCATCTGAATCGCTATGTCAATGAATTTTGTGGTTGTCACAACATCAGAAGATTAGATACTGTAGATATGATGTTGAGGATGGTAGCTGGAATGGTTGGTAAGCGGCTGACTTATATGGAGTTGATAGGTGGATGATGTTATTCAATTCACTTTCTCAATCTAGTACGTGAATGATTACGTGGATACCATTGAATGCTGTGTCCGTAAAGTGGTAATTTTTTATCACAGGTAAGTAACTCCATAGACTCCACTCTGCTTTGAGTAACTAACAATCGATCAAAAGGGTCTTTATGTTCTCTAAACATTTCTAAATCAGCTAAACTTAGAAGATGTGAATTTTTAGGGACTTACCTAGGATAGTACCCAAACGCTCAAAAGCCCGCTCCACCACTGAAGTTCTTAAGTCAT